>JAITAS010000010.1 GCA_031284015.1 Puniceicoccales bacterium
AGTAAAAATACAAATCAACGCATTATGTCAAGGGGAATATTTAGAAAGAAATCTTCTTTGCGACTGGGATCTTTCAACGTTGAAATTTGAAGTTCTGTTTTTTACATTTTTCACTCGAAAATTTATAAATTATTTACAATTTTTGTTGACAGGTAGAGGAGGGTGGTTACGTTCCACAGCATGGAATGGAGCAGGTATAGAAGAACTAGAATTCTTGCGGCTATAGCGATTTTGGGATGTTTAATTTTTAACCAAAGCTTGAAAGCTGTCTCGCTGTCAGAAACCATAAATGAGGCTAAGTTGGATCTCCAAACATGGACGATAGACAGCTCCGATGACAATGTGGTTACGTTTAGCGATGATGAGAGTACTAAGGGTAGTGTATATACCAAACCTCAAGATATTGCCAGTGTTCTGACTGGAGCTTCGAACCCTGCCGAGTATTTAAATACTGCTATCCGAGTTGAGTTTGATAATAATGACTATGATGCCGCTGCCAAAGCAGGATCTTTGGTCACCATAAATTTTAATAATAATGGAAGTATTTCGACAAAGCAGCCTAATCTCATTGACACCATGATCAAGGCTCACGTTTATGCGGAAGGTGATCAAAAAGAGATCAACGCAAGAAGTATAAATGGAAAAGTAAATCAGATTCACTTGTCTAATACCGACATCGACCTAGCGAGTAATGTAAATTTAGTCATCAACGCAAATACGGAAAATGCTACGCCCTATCTGATGGCATACACCGATATTAGTTCCAATGTCGTGTCCTATGGTTACGCATCGGTAATACACGCATCTAACATAAACAACGTTGCAATTTCTGTTCCCGTGTCCTTGGCATCTTTTACTAGGGCCACTGCCACAGGTTCCCCTGACGGAGATGATTTTTCAAATGCTAGTAATATAATAGACAGAATCTCTGCTTCTTCCGTAAGCAACGTAATTGGATCGGCAGAAGCCGTTGAATATACCAGCCCTGCGAGCTTATCCGAACTGACAGTAACCATGCAGAACAAAAATGAATTTGGCATAGGCACAGGAAGCACCCTGACATCTTTTTCTGAAGGTAGTGTTGACGATTCTTCTCTTTATTCTTCCGGAGGAAGTAATGTGATAGGGTTGGGAGCAAGTTACAGTTATATGGGAGCCGTGGTGTCTAAGCTGAACACAACCCTAGATAATTCTCACACATTGATCTCTTCTTCTATCACAACTTCCGTCCCTAACGCCACCTATAACACTAATGCTAATGCTTTTCATTCTTCCTCTGGGAGTAATGTGGTGGGATTGGTGCTTGGGTATTCCAGTGACGTTATAACAATATCTGATTTGAAAACAAACCTGGAAAATGCAAATACATTAACCTCTTCTTCTACTGCCAATTCTCCTTCTAGTAATACTACCAATTCCTACTCCTCTTCTGGGAGTAACATAATGGGGCTAAGCTTTGGCTATAATTCTGCTTCAATTTCTTTTCCTAACAAAAACAGCACCAGTACAGTATCAAACTCAGTGGTAACCTTGGCAGATGTAAACATTTTAACCTCTTCTTCCACCGCCAATTCTAACTCTCCTACCAATTCCTATTCCTCTTCCGGGAGTAACATAATAGGGTTAAGCTTTGGCTATAATTCTGCTGTTTACCCTAGCTATGGCTGGGGTAGTGCTGCTACCAGTACCGGTAAAATATTAGATCTGACGGTAGCCATGGGAGATAATAATACTTTGACCTCCTTTTCTTCCGCCGCTAATTCTAACTCTTCTACCAACTCCTACTCCTCTTCTGGGAGCAATGTGATAGGGTTGAGCTTTGGCTATAATTCTGCTGTTTACGACACTTTGACTCCAGCCAATAATTTGGTCGGTCAGATATCAGGGCTGATGGTAACTTTGAGAGATAATAATACTTTGGCTTCCTCTTCTTCTACCGCTGATTCCTATTTTAGTAATATCACCAATTCCTATTCCTCTTCTGGGAGCAATGTGATAGGGTTGAGTTTCGGCTACGGTGATCTTAGATACTACCCTAGGTCTAACGAATCTAAATCTCCAGGTATTATAATTGGCGATATATCTAACTTGACAATAACCCTAGGGAGTGGAAATGCATTAAGCTCCATTGCGAAAGGTGTCACTTCGGGAAGCAGTGTCATAGGAATAGGCTATGGTCATGGTGCTGGTCATAATATTGAAACTAATTGGTTTGATGGAGATAACGGACTAGGAAAAATATCCGGCCTATTGGTTTCCTTGAATAACGACAACATTTTAACATCCTGTGCGTGCGCTTATTATTCTGACCCTACCTTTTCTAGGAGTGGTGTGAGCGCAGTAGGAGCAGCGGCGGGCTATGGTACAACCATGGCAAATTGCGTCATGGTAAATATGAATGGCAGCGAAACTATTGGTGCACTAGCCTATTCTCCAAATGCTGCCAATAGTAAGGTCAATGTTTTCGGTGCTGACAATACGAATAAGGGTACCGACGCCTTTGGCTGGCGTGTGGGCATATTTGCCACCGAACAGGAGATAAAAGAAGAAGGACTTACCATCGCCGATATCGTAACTACAGATTCCACGGTAAACATTTTTGGTGCAAAACTAGGAGTCGATTGGTCGATCGTTGAGGGAGGCGTTGCCACGGCAACATTTGGAGCTGACCAAGGAAACAGCCCTGATAACTATGCCCGCGCATTCGCATTAGGTGATGATTTTCAAATTTATATCGGGGGAAGGGTCGATCCGGCTAATGATCACCAATTTACACCCATCCCAACAAATGGAAAAAACAACATCGTCAACATCATCGGTGCCATTTGTAGGGGCCAAAATTCCACTGCAACCAGCAATGTCGTTCCCAATTCCAACCTCACCATTGACAATAGATGGACAGTGAATGCTTTCGGTCCTGTTCAAGGTTTGACAAAAATTGACATCCAAGGTGGGGCCCAGTGGAATGTTTATGAACCCACTTTAAACCTTCCAGACATTCACGTCCGGTCTGGAGTTCTCCACTTTACAAAGGACGATGCTAGCTCTACAAACTTTAACGATGTCATTGGTCAAATTAAGAATAAAATGACCTATATGGATCCCTCAACGAAAACATTATACAAAGGTAGCACCGGCGAAATTAATATCGTTGTGCCCAACGACTATCCGTGGAAAGGATCTTCCGGTGGAAGTTTAACTTTGGAAGAAGGCCATAAGCTCACCCTATATGTTAGCGGTGATACAGATGCTATTACCTCTACTCCCCAAATGTTACAACACTTGGGTACATTTAAACTGGTCAATGGATACGTATCCATCGATGCTGGGATGGAAAATACCATAGACTTTAAAGGAGGTAAAATTCACCTCGTTGACGTTAATGAAGTCTTCACAGCTAAAACAACTGGTTTTTGGCTCATCCGATCCGAAAAAAATGGTAGTGTGGCAGCCGTTGCTAGGATGTTGGGGATAAGGGATGAAGATTTTTTAAAAAGTGAAAATTTTACAGAGGAAAATGCCAACCTGTATAGGTTGACAGATAACTATACGGCCATACTTTTTGCATTGCAATCTTCCTCACCGCAGCCTGGCCAATCGGTACTGGCAAATATGTACCCATGGTTGACCGATGAATCAGCCGCATACCTTTTCAACGACGAAAATGGCGATACCAGTGGTTTATTCATAGGTGAGTGGGCAGAACCACCTGCCGAGGAGACCGGTGGTGAAGGAACTACTCCTGGTGAAGGAACTACTGATGGTAGTGAAGGAGAGACTGGGCGTGGAACAGAAGGCAAATCTGGTTCTCTGTCGGAATTTTACGTCAATGTGGAATTAGCATCCCTGACAGTGGTAGCCCATACCTTACTCACCAATGCAATCTCTGACCGCATGACAAATGTCAAGGGTTGCCTTGCTGATCCATTTATTTATGCCGTCTATAGTCATGCTCATCAGGATAAGCCTGCAAAATGGAGATATGCCAACAATATGGGTGGTTTCGTTATGGGTGCTGATAGTGTGTGGGACCTTTCCGATGAAAAATACCTCCGCCTCGGTATCGCTTTTGGATACGTCCATGGGAAGACGAAATTTTCCGGGCCTGCCACTATCCTCGAAAAATCTGCCAAGCATAACATCTATATGTTAGAACTATTTGGTGCCTACGAATCCTTCGACGACAAACTTTTGAAAACCAACCTCGGAGTTTCCTTTGGCTATGGCCATGGTAATGATGACTTACACAGGGTAAATTCTGAACTTGGTATCTTTGATGCCAAAGTTAAGTCCCACAACCTTTTCCTTGGTGTAGAATTTGTCAAGAACCTGTACGCCTACAAGGAATGCCAGTTTGGGTTGTGGCTCCAAGCAAATTATAGCTACATTGCCCAAAAAAGACATGACGAAACAACATCGGCAACGGTCGGTGCACAGCATATCTCCGCCGTCAAACACAACCTCCTCACTACCATTATCGGCCTCAATATCGAGAGGGAAATTATTAACTCAGAACAAACCGATGAGAAATGGTTATTATCTCTAAGGGTTGGGTGGGAATGCCAAGCGGTGCGAAAGCATTCCGACGCTACCATTATCATTGACAATAATTTCGGCATCGGCTCAATCACTCCTACCTATGGGCAGCCTGGCAGGCATGCTGCTATCGGGACCTTCGGAGTTTCCAAAAAGTTAAACACCCACTGGAACATCGTCGGTTCCTACGTTGGAAGACTTGGCAAAGATATTTCTACCCACAGCCTTTCCTGTGGCGCTGAATATGCTTTCTAGGATCATAGGATCAGTTCACACAGCTGGCAAATATTGTCAGTTTTTATATCTATATCGTGAGATTTAACAAGGACATCTCAACTCATAACTTTTCCTGTGGGATCGAGTATGTTTTTTAAAAAATACCACAATCTTTGCCTTCCTTTGGCATAATCTGTTTACCATCACAGGCACAGTTACTTTTTTACGACATGGGTAAAATTTCACAAATTCACCGTGCGACAAATTTTCCTTACTCGTCAAATTTTTCGGGTCATTTTTAATGAATTCCTACATATCGGCTTTACAAAAAAAAATCTTTCTCCAATCTTTTTCAAATAAGATGAAATAATGGATGCAACTATTACAATTTTTCAAGATTTATCTACCGTCTGCATTGTTAGCGGTATATGTGCTCTGATTTTTCATTATTTAAGATTGCCACTTTTGTTGGGGTATATAATCGGTGGATTTTTCATTGGTCCACATTGCCTTAATTGTATACATGGAGGCGAATCCATAAATCAATTGAGTGAGTTGGGAGTAATCTTTTTGATGTTTTACATCGGGCTGGAGTTTGACCTGATGAAGTTGAAAAAAATCTTCGTTCCTTCCGCTTTTTGGTTAACCCTTCAGTCCATTGGCATGATAGCACTTGGAATGATGGTGGCCCCAATGCTTGGTTGGTCTGGACTAAACGGACTGTTCCTTGGATCTATGCTTGTGATGAGTTCGACAATGATAACCATTCCATTGCTAAAAGCTAAAAATACTCTCCATACAGAATACGCCCAATGTGCCGTTGGATGTTTGATATTGGAAGACATACTCGCCATACTGTTTTTGGTAATATTATCGAGCATAGGACGTACGGGGCAATTTGACATGTTTGAGGTTAAAAGAAGCACTTTTATCATTGGTGTATTTGTCGTGATGGTATTTTGTGTGGGCAAGCTAGTAGCACCGTTTTTTGTACGCATCCTATTCCGAGATCCATCTCCTGAAGCATTGGTAGTGGCCATAATTGGTTTTCTAATGGCAATATGCCAACTGGCACACCATTTTAACTTTTCAGTGGCATTGGGCGCATTTCTTGCCGGATCAATTTTATCGCGAACAAACATTACCGAACAGATTGACAAAATAACAGAATCTCTACGGGATGTTTTCAATGCGGTATTTTTCACATCGATTGGTATGATGATTGATCTAAAAGCAATCGTGCATTTTTGGCCATGGATACTTTCCATAGCTCTAATAACATTCATCGGTCAAACCTGCATTGGGACAATGGCATTGTTCTTGATAGGGAAAAAAAGCGAAACTGCTTTTAAGGCTGCATTTTCGAAAGCACAAATTGGAGAATTTAGTTTTGTTATCGCCGTTTTAGGAAACTCGCTGGGCGTGCTTCACAAAGACTTTATGTCCGTAACGGTCGGGGTTGCATTGGGCACAATTCTCATATGCTCAATTTTGAGCAATCAAGCGGATAGGATTTTCGGATTTTTTTATGCCCGCTGTCCAAATTTCCTGAAGGAATTTGGTAAAATTTACCATAACTTGCTTGGGGAAATCAAAGATAATGCATCCAAAAATGTATTTATTGGTTTAATAATTCGACAGCTTCTACTGTCGTTGCTTTGGCTATTCTTACTAAGTGGCACCCTATTTTCCGTTTCATGGCTGGCGGCTTTGACCAAAAGTGGAGAATTTGGAAGTGTACTATCGTCCATATTAAAGTTTTTAAGCAAAGTTTTTTGTGCAATCAATAGGTCATATGCTGAGCAATTGTCCGAAGAAAAAATTTTTGAAATCAGTTCCAGTGTGTTCCAATTATGTATTTGGATAGCAGCATTTTTAATTTGTATACCATTTTTGGCCGGTATTATAAAAAACATTCAGGCAATATTCGCCAATTTAATCAAAAGTTCTCTAAGCAAACATAGTCCAACCCAAAGAGAATTGTTGCGCCACAGGGTATTCAATGTCATGAAGGCCGTTTTCGTAATTGCAGCTCTGTTTTTATTTAGTGGAATTTTTCTAGGGATCGCTTCGAGGTATCTGCCCCATGGTGTCCCAGTGATCTTGTTTGGAACAATTGCCATTGTCCTTGCGATTTGTCTATGGCAGCAATTGTCAAAACTCAATAATAGGTTAGAGTTAGCATTTATCAAAAGTTTTAATGATAGAATTGAATCTCAGGAACAACTTCATAGGAAATCTGTCCTTGCTAAAGCAGCCACTGCCAACCCTTGGCCCATAGAAATTCATGAAATCACACTCCAAGCAAACCACGAGAGCGTGGGGAAAGAACTTTCCGAACTAAGACTTCGTGAATTAACTGGAACCACTGTTATTGCCATTTCCCGTGGAGGGTTGACGTCATATAAACTTCATCCGAACACCCAATTATTTCCTGGTGACCGTATAATTCTCCTCGGAACGGAGCTACAAGTAAATGATGCCAAGCTAATGTTATTCAAAGAGAGTGGAGATAAAAAGACAAAGCGTGAAAATACCCAGTTCGATATTTTAAGTTTCTGCATCGGTAGTGACAAGAATTTCGTTGGCAGTATTTTGTCTACCCTATGCTTCAGGCAAAAATATAATTTAAATATCGTGGGGATTCAGCGAAATGATGAAAAAATTAGCGATGTTAAGCCCAGTATCGAACTAAGAGAAGATGACATATTACTGTTAGCTGGGACAACGAGTGCAATCAATGCATTTAAAAATAAATTTTCTCTAGTATGATGATGATGATGCAAATTGACCTAATGGAAAAATGGAAAATTTCCCGCACAGAAAAAGCATACAATAATCATTGACAAATTTCGTGTCTATTACAACTTACGCCTTATCTATAGCGAGCGTAGCTTAGTTGGTAGAGCACCACCTTGCCAAGGTGGACGTCGAGGGTTCGAGTCCCTTCGCTCGCTCCATGTTTAGGAATTCCTAAAAAAATACCCCCAGCAGAAAATAGAAAAAATCAAAAATGATCTTAAGGTGGGGGCATTGCTAAACTCAGGACTCATAAATTTAAATGAAAGAGAAAAGAGCAGGCGATTGGGATGGAAAAGAAGAAGGTGTGAGTGCGGTGGTCGTAGCGGGTGGCGATGCGGCACTGATCTTTTAATCTACCAAATATATTTTCAATTTTATGGCGCCATCTGTACAAAATTACCCCATAAGGAGGTTTATACTCATTTCACTTAACAAAGGCGCGCTGAAGAGCGGAAAAGAAGGAAGGAGAAGTTGGCAAAATATAGCAAAGCATCTTTTTTAGATGAGCCCAGAATTTCTCAATGGGGTTTAGGTCTGGAGAATAGGGAGGAATGTAAAGGAGGGAGCAGCCGGCGGCGGCAACGAGTTCCGTCGATCTCCGATGCTTGTGAAATGATGCATTGTCCATGACCACCACCTGCCCTGGGGTCAAGGTTGGCCCAAAAAATTGTTCCACCCAGACATTGAAAAATTCAGTATCCATTGTGCCTCTGTAGGCACATTCCACTATGCTCTTTCCGTTGACGTATCCGGCCACGATGTTTGTTCGGCAAAACTTCCTCACAGGAGAGAACCCAAATACCTTCCTCCCCATCTCCGCACGTGCTCTTCGTCTGTGGAGATGTTCGTCTATGCCGCTTTC
>JAITAS010000011.1 GCA_031284015.1 Puniceicoccales bacterium
GGATTGACAAGGTTAGAAATTCAATCAGCTCTGAGCAGAGCAAGGGGATTAAAAGAACATGCTTTAGCTATGGAGAAGGAAGGGCGAGTAATAGATCCAACCGAATGGATACGGTCTGAGATAGTAACGCAACACTGCAATGAATCTAATTTCTATGCCATGCGACATTACGCAAGGAAGTAGATAAATTTTAAAAAATCTAAATAAAAATTATGGAAACAGATTCTAAAAATGAACCCTTGCTTGTTCCTCCTGGTTATGGGGAGCCGCATAGGCTGTGCCTTCCCTTGAGCGGACGTCGCGGCAATCACGATACTCTTTTGCATGGCCCAAAAGCAGCTTACTTTTAGTCGAATTTCAAATTCGGGACGGTTGCAAAAAATTCCCTCAAAAGTTCAGCACGTTTGATATCCCGCTCGGTGGAATTTAATATTCTGTTTTCAAGCACTTGTATGTGTGAACTTTGAATTTTCATCATCATTTGGTTTAAATCTCCTCGCAAAATATTAGGCAAATACCCCAAGTCGGTGGCTAACAACATCAGTGATATGCAATTTATTGCGTCAATTGATGTCAAACAATAGCAACCTCGCAAAATACCCAGTGCTCGGCCAATATTGTCATATAGCCAAATAATTTTTTCTTTTTTTACAATTTCACGAGCATTTAGTTCATAGTCAACGATAGATTTTATTATCTGTGTTAGTCGTGAAAGAATATCAACTTCCGCGAGTCCAAGTGTCTGCTGATTGGATATTTGGAAAAAATTTCCTTGTGCATCGGAACCTTCCCCGAATAAACCTCTCACAACGAAACCCAGCTTCTGTACTGCCAAGATTAAATTGCTTATCTGTTTGGTGATGACTAGAGCAGGCAAATGTAACATGACAGAAGCTCGCATACCAGTTCCAACATTCGTTGGGCAAGCAGTTAGAAAACCATAACGATTGTCAAAGGCTATGTTTAAGTTTTCTGACACATGGTCATCGATGGCATTGATTTTATCAAACATAGTCCTGAAATTCAAATCGTAACGAAAAACTTGCATGCGTAGATGATCTTCCTCATTTATCATGATTGAAGTCAAATGATCATCCGTAAAAAACAATTTGGATTCATTGGTCTCGATGATAAATTCTTGACTGCATAGGTGTCGTTCGACCAGGGCTAATTTTTCATAATCCAAGAGATCGCATATGTTGAGCGTCATACCATTCATAAGGAGCGGACAGCTTGATAAAATCTTTTCACACCTTTCCGCGACGGCATGTAAATCGCCCTTACAAGCATATTTCACAAATTTAAAATCAGCAAGATTACGAGCCAACCTTATCCTGGAACTAACAACCACCGGAATCGTTTCTTTTGTTAGCTTTGAATCTTGAAAAAGCTTTTCTCTAAAATCATTCATGATACTCTTATAATCCCTTTAAAGTTTTTATTTCATCACGCAGCTTGGCTGCTTCTTCGTATTGTTCAGCCTTTATTGCAGCATCTAGCATTTCTTGTAGCTCATTTAACTTTTCTTCCATAGAAAGTTTATTGCTATGCTTCCTGGCAGAAGTATCGGTGAAGCTGTTGACGGCATTCATTTGCGTTGCTGTTGCCCGCTCCCTTGAATATTTACCTTTATGAACCATACCCTTTTGAGAAGACTCAATTATTCCGTCTATCAACAATTTCAAATCTTTATAACAGTTAGGACATCCCAGGCGGCCAGTTTCTTTGAATGACATAGGTGTACATCCGCATTTGGAACATATTAACCCATTGGCAGGTAAATTCTGTTTCATCCCGAAAAATAGCGCTTCTCCCAGGTTCGATAACATTGCGAATGGTAATCCTTCCTTATCAAAAAGGCCATGTTTCGCCGCACACTCGTTACACATACGAACGACGGTAGTCTTATTATTAACAACCTGTGTCATATGAACGGTTGCTGGTTTTCCACAAAATTGACATTTTTCCATCGCTACCCTTTAATCTAATCAAAATTTTTTACAAATATATTTTTCCGCCAAAATGGCAGCCATTGCTCCGGTACCGGCAGAGGTTACCGCTTGTCTATATATTTTATCGGCACAATCTCCAGCCACAAATACTCCATCAATATCCGTTTCGACGAACGAACCTTCCTTCCGGCAAAAATAACCGTTCCCGTCTAGGCGCAAACATTTGGCAAATTGTTGGGTGTTGGGTATGTGTCCAACGGCCATAAACACGCCGGAACAGGCTATTTCTATTTTCGATTTATTTTGGATATTTTCTATCCTAATTCCACTTACACGGTCAGATCCAATAATTTCTTCGACAATGCTGTTCCACATGGGAACAATCTTTGCATTGCCCAATACGCGTTCTCCCATCAGTTTGGATGCCTTTAGTGTATCGCGGCGGTGGATTAGATATACCTTTGCACAAAAATTTGTCAAAAATAGCGCTTCTTCACATGCCGTGTCTCCCCCTCCCACGACCGCAACATCTTTTCCCTTGTAAAAGGCACCATCACACGTTGCGCAAACACTTACCCCTTTGCCACCAAAAAACTCCTTTTCTCCCTTTACCCCTAAAAATTTAGGTGATGCTCCGGTGGCGATTATTACAGCCTTGGATGGATACGTATCATGCCCACAAATGATTTTTTTTATGTCCCTTTCGAAGTCTACGTCCTTGACTTCGTCATCCACAAAACGTGTCCCAAAGCGTTCGGCTTGTGATCTCATGTTAGTCATTAAGTCGAACCCATTTATTCCGTCTGGAAATCCAGGGAAATTTTCAACCTCATTTGTCAGCGTCAACTGTCCACCAGGTTGCGGACCGCCAATGACCAATGGCGATAGGGCTGTTCTGGATGCGTATATGGCCGCCGTTAAACCAGCGCATCCACTACCTATTATCACAACTTTTTCAACTTCACTCATTTTGAAAAAATTCTACGACAAAAACTTTTTTTTAAAAGCAAAAGCTTATAATATACACCATAAAATTCATTACCTTTCGCCAATTTTTCGCACGGGATCATCGATTTATAGCGGAAATTAGGATGAACATATAAAAAAACCTTGATTTTTCGATTATGGTATATTTATTGCAATCAATTCATATGAAGGCAGTTATCAGAACACAAGGCAAACAATTTACCGTACAGGAAGGGGATATTTTGTTTGTGGATCGGTATGTTGATTCTTCTGCCGGAGACGATGTAATGATAAATGATGTTTTACTACTCGATGGAGGCGGTGATGCTAAAATAGGAACTCCTTTGGTTGCAGGAGCTAGTGTTAAGGCGAAGATTTTGGAAAATAAGCGCGCCAAAAAGGTAATGATTTTCAAAAAAAAGCGCCGTAAAGGGTATCAGCGCAAACGTGGACATCGCCAAGAAATATCGGTGATTAGGATAGATTCAATCCAAAGTTAAGCAAGGTTCACTATGGCACATAAAAAGGGACAAGGAACATCTAGAAATGGGCGAGATACTGCAGGTAAAAGGCTTGGAGTCAAAAAATACGACGGAGAAGTCGTTTGTGCAGGAAATATTTTAATGCGCCAACGGGGAACAAAAATTCATCCTGGGAATAATGTAGGTTGTGGACGTGATCACACACTATTTGCTCTCATCGATGGAATTGTTAGATGGGATGGCAAACATCGCAAGGTAGCCGTAAAAAAGATTGAGGTTTCATAAAAAATCTGGTGTTTTTGTTATGATTATGGTGAAAATTTAACTTTGCCCAGATGTTTCGTGAAAACTATGACATATGGTATCTCCTCGGCAAGGTTTTCTCCTATAACTTTTTCGACCAAGCGTATTTTTTAGCATTTGCATTTTGATGATTTATGCTGGATAAATGTAGAAAGAAACGTAACCAGTCCCAAACGCAATGTGTGCAAGTGGTGGTCAAAGCTTTTTGTGAAAAAAGATAGTTACATTGCCGTACTTGCATTGTATTTGTTTCGATGGCAACACTTCAGGGAAGGTCTTCAGGTCAGATAATTTTCGTATGGCGGAAATTATGATGGTTCCAGATTTCAATTCACTGCGAAACTTTTCTTCCAATTGCAAATACAAATCCTCCACTCCTCCCCCATGCATCGGATAGTGCATAAAAAGTACATCCGGCGAAAGTGATATTTCTGCAAAATTCAATTTCAAAAAATTGCCATTGATAATTTGAATTTTAGCGGCTAATTTTTCATTGACTTTGGCTAACTGTTGTATGCTTTTTTGTGACGATTCACACAAAGTCGGAACTATCTCCACGCCAATAATACGGTTGAAATATGGACATATCAGAGCGGTTCCTATGAGACACATGCCCGTTCCAGACCCGAGGTCACAGAAAGTTGTCAATCCATTAAGCTCATTTTTGATACCGGAATCTTCGATGATGGTCAATAACTCTGCGAATGAAGCTTCGCCATATATTAAAAATTTTGTATCTTCCGGAGCCATTGCACTTCTGCCATTGTGGGAGAGGTTATAGCCGTTGATCCCATTGTAAATATCATCGAAAATTTTTTTCTCTTTTTCAAAACTCATATCCAAATCCCTTCCAAATGTCACATGGAAGTGTGTATGAAATTTTACTAAAATCAACCATTTTTTATATAATTATAATCGAAGCCTATCCCAAGAATTTGGCAATAGGCAATAGAGAGTGTCCAAAAAAATGGATGTTACAAAGCGATGTAAAAAATACATGGGCAATTTCCAACGAAACTTTCTTCTTTTTTTTTTTTAAATCTTCCCTAGAAATGAGATGACCATGAATGAGTACGTTGATTTAAACAAAATTCGTCATTCTGCTGCACATGTGTTGGCCGCAGCGGTATTGCGATTATTTCCGAATGCCAAACTTGACATTGGACCATCAACGCGAACAGGGTTTTACTATGACTTCGATTTAGATTATAATTTTTCCCAAGAGGATCTGGAAAGCATTGAACGGGAGATGTTAAAAATAATCTTGGAAGATCAAAAGTTTATCAAAAAGGTTGTTACCCGCGACGAAGCAATGTCCATAATGAAATCGAAAAATCAAACCTATAAACTCGCACGACTGGCGGATATTCCCGAGGGAGATGAGATTTCGCTGTATGTGAATGGAGAATTTATAGACCTTTGCCGAGGAGAACACGTAAATTCGACAAAAGAAATTGGAGCAATAAAATTACTAAGTATTGCAGGTGCTTACTATCGTGGTAGCGAAAAGAATAAACAGCTGCAACGGATTTCGGGAACGGCATTTGCGTCTAAAAAGGAACTAGATGAGTATTTAGCGATGCTTGAAGATGCAAAGAAACGTGACCATCGCAAGCTCGGAAAAGAATTAAAGCTTTTCATAATAAGCGATGAACTTGGTCAAGGTATGGTATTGTGGCTGCCAAAGGGTGCCATTATTAGACAAGAATTACAAAATTTTATCCTTGAGGAGCTTGAAAAACAGGGATATCAACAAGTATTCACTCCTCACATAGCCAAACTTGGGCTTTTCAAAACGTCAGGACATTTTCCATATTATAAGGAATCACAATTCCCCCCGCTCCCTGATAGGGAGTCCCTTGAAAAGGCCACTGCCTCCAATCAATCGTGTAAAGCAATGTTCGACGATCTTGAAAACGGCAATGCGGATGGTTTTTTGCTAAAGCCGATGAATTGTCCGGGCCATGTTATGATATACATGTCGGACCAACGATCCTATAGAGATTTACCGTTTAAAATTGCAGAATTTGGAACCGTTTATCGATGGGAACAGTCGGGAGAATTAAATGGCATGACACGGGTAAGAAGTTTTACTCAGGATGACGCTCATATTTTCTGTACACAGGAACAATTGCACGATGAAATTAATGGGTGCTTATACCTGGTAAAAGTGATTTTCAAGACTCTCGGAATGGAAAAATTCCGCGTGCGCATTGGATTGCGTGATAAAAGTTCCGATAAATATATTGGTAGCGATGACAATTGGATGGCTGCGGAAAAAGCACTGCGTGCAGCAGCCGGTGAATTGGGAGTTCCTTTTGAAGTAATTGATGGAGAAGCGGCATTTTACGGCCCTAAAATTGATTTTATTGTTCAAGATGTAATCGGTCGCGAATGGCAACTGGGAACAGTGCAAGTAGATTATAATCTTCCCGAACGTTTTGAGATGTCATACATTGGCAGTGACAATAGGGAATATCGCCCGATAATGATCCACCGCGCACCATTTGGATCCCTCGAACGATTTGTAGGGTTATTGATAGAGCACTTTGGAGGAGATTTTCCAACATGGTTAGCACCAGAACAAGTTAGAATCATCCCTTTAAATGACGATTTAATTGTCCATGCGAATGAAATTAATCGTGAACTGCAGTTCAATGGAATTCGCGCATCTGTGGATGAACATTCCGATAAGTTGAGTGGAAAAATTCGGCGTGCGGAAGTTGAGAAAGTCCCTCACATGTTTATCCTAGGTGTAAAGGAAGTCGAGACAGGGACCGTTTCCATTCGTTCACGCATAGATAAAAATTTCACTGGTTCACTAAAATTGCCATCTGCCATCGAATATTTGAAAAAAGTCATAGCCTCCAGAGAATTGCCGAATTGGTAGAATCTTAAGGAGGAGTGTTGTGGAGATAGTTATGGATCCCAAAAATTTCTGCCGTCTATTGCATTTCTCTCCTTTTTTATGAAGAGTAAAAATCCTATGAACGTGTGGCAATTTAGTAAAAATTAACACGAGTTTCGAAATAAAGGAGACAAAAACAGATGGCAGAATGGGCAGATTGGGCGGAGTAGAAACAGGAAAATGTTTGCCTGAAGAAATTTTTAAATATTCCGACCATAGCCTCCATAATCGACCGGTTTTTGGAGAATCTTTTTTCTTCCCAGGACTTTGGAACCATGTTTGGGCGATGCTTGCAATGAATCGTATACCTTCTTTTGCCAAAGAATCCTGAAGGGTGGCGGAACCGTATCCGCCGTCACCGACCACTGTCCCTGTGCGGCTCGCAAGCACTTCTTCACCACAGGAAACGTCGTATGGGTTTCCTGGCTTCGGAGGAAATTTCACAAACTTTCGGGATGCATTCTGGACAAAATGCAATTTTGTGGAAAAGTGGTCCTGAAAATTCTCCTTTTGCACACCGATAAAATGTCTTGAAATCTCTGCACTCACTCAGGTTGAACCTGTCTATATGGTATGGTCAAAATTTCACTCCCATTTTTTATCTATCTTCCCTGGGATTTTTCATTCTTTAGCCCTTCTTTTTTGAGATTCGCGTATAAATTTGTGCTTTTGATATTTGACAATGGCTGGGATGTTTTATAGCTTAAGAGACATTTATGAGTACAGGAACTTCGATATATGAATTTGGTATAAAAACTGACGGTGATGCTAGTATGCGCGCCCTGTTGGGAGGGAAAGGAGCCAATCTTGCAGAAATGGCGAAGATCGGGTTGCCCGTCCCACCAGGTTTTACAATTACAACGGAAGTTTGTTCTGAATATTACAAAAACAATGGCAAGTTACCGAGTGATGTTTGGGAAAATACAAAAAAAGCATTGGCTAATGTGGAAAAACAGCAAGGGAAAAAGTTTGGTGATATCAAAAATCCACTGCTCTTTTCCGTCCGTTCGGGGGCTCGGGAATCCATGCCGGGAATGATGGATACTATTTTAAATCTTGGATTAAATGATGAAACTGTCCTTGGTCAGGCTGAAAACACCAATAATCCTCGGTTTGCTTACGATTGCTATCGTAGATTTATTCAAATGTATGGTGATGTTGTGATGGGAGTTCATGCAGAAAATGATGAATCGCGTGACCCGTTTGAAGAAATTTTATCGGACGTTAAAAGGAAAGCTGGTGTACATAGTGACCCAGATTTGACAGCCGAAAATCTCAAGGATGTCATCGTCCGTTACAAAAAATTAATCGTCGAGCGAACGGGTAAAGAATTTCCACAGAACGTTTTTGACCAACTAAGGGGCGCCATTGGTGCAGTTTTTGAATCATGGCATAATGAACGTGCGGTAATCTACCGTAGGAAATATAACATCCCAGCAGAATGGGGTACGGCAGTTAACGTTCAAAGCATGGTGTTTGGGAATATGGGTAGCAACTGTGCAACGGGTGTTGCGTTTACCAGAGACCCAGCAAATGGTGAAAAAGTTTTCTATGGCGAATATTTAATAAACGCGCAGGGAGAAGATGTTGTCGCCGGTATTCGCACGCCCCAAGCAATTGCGAATTTAAAAAATGACATGCCCATTGTTTTTGACCAATTGGTCGAAGTTTGCCAAACTCTCGAACATCATTTTCGCGATATGCAGGATTTCGAATTTACCATCGAGAATGACAAATTGTATATGCTACAGACGCGCAATGGTAAACGAACGGGCTTGGCAGCTGTTAGAATAGCAGTTGAGATGGTCAATGAAGGTCTCATTGACAAAAAAATGGCCATAAAACGTATCCCGGCAGATTCTATTTCCTCATTGCTAGTCCCGATTTTTGATGCGGCAGGTAAAAAGAAAGTCCAAAAAATTGCCAGTGGATTACCGGCAGGTCCTGGAGCAGCATCGGGAAATGTATATTTTTCAGCGAGAAAAGCAGAAGAAATGCATGCCAAAGGAGAGAAAGTTGTTCTCTGTAGAACGGAAACCTCTCCCGAAGATATTCGTGGCATGCTGGCCGCCGAAGGGATTGTTACGAGCCATGGCGGTGTCAGTTCACATGCGGCTTTGGTAGCGAGGCAAATGGGAAAAGTTTGTGTTTGCGGGGCAGGTGGCCTGGTGATCGACTATGAAAAAAAGCAAGTGTCGGCAAATGGTGTCACGGTAAAAGAAGGAGAACCGATTTCGATTGATGGGACGACGGGAGAAATCTTTGTTGGGCACGTTGAAACAGCTCCGTCCGAAGTGACACAAGTTCTTTCGGGAACGATGTCAGTAGAAAAAAGTTATACATTTAAAATGTTTGATTCCATAATGTCTTGGGCTGATACTTATCGCAAGCTTGACATTCTGACCAATGCCGATAGCCCTAAACAAGCGAAAGCTGCCATCCAATTGGGTGCAAGAGGAATAGGTCTTTGTAGGACAGAGCACATGTTTTTCGAAGGTGAGAGAATTGATTACATGCGTGAGATGATCCTAGCGGATAACGTCGAAGATCGCCAAAAAGCGCTGGCCAAATTGAAACCATTGCAGCAAGGCGATTTTGAAGGAATCTTTCGTGAAATGGATGGATATCCCGTAACCATTCGCCTATTGGATCCACCGTTGCATGAATTTTTACCACACGAACGCTATGCCATCGAAAATTTGGCAAAAAAATTGGGAAAAGATCCCGACGACTTGGAGTTGCGCGTAAAAGCGATGTCTGAAAGCAATCCAATGCTCGGCTATCGGGGTTGTCGTTTGGGGATCTCATATCCAGAAATTACTGTCATGCAAAGTACAGCAATTTTCGAGGCTACCGCAAAGGTCAAAAGTGAAGGGATAGATGTTCGTCCTGAAATTATGGTACCGCTAACAACTTTTGCAGCTGAATTCAAACACCAGGCAAAAATTATCCACGGAGCTGCAGAAGTGGTAAAACAACGCCTGGGATGTTCCTTCGAATATAAAATAGGTACAATGATAGAGATTCCCCGTGCATGTCTGAGGGCCGGAGAAATTGCAGAAGATGCAGAGTTTTTCAGTTTTGGAACGAACGATCTGACTCAAACAACCCTTGGAATGAGCCGTGATGACGCCAATGGATTTTTGCCACAGTATTTGGAATGTGAAATTATTAAGAATAACCCATTTGCTTCTATCGATGAGTTGGGCGTTGGTGAGTTGATTAAAATTGCATGTGAACGCGGACGAGCAACCCGTAAAGACTTAAAAATTGGAATATGTGGAGAACATGGCGGTGACCCGGCTTCTATTAAGCTATGCAATGGAATTGGATTATCCTACGTCAGCTGCTCTCCAAGTCGCATTCCCGTTGCAAAGTTAGCAGCTGCTCAAGCAGCGTTAGGATAGAAGTGTCAAAATATATCTACAAAATAACGAAACGAGGAGAGTTTTTAGAAATCCTCTATTGAAGAGAAATCTCACTTTGCAGGATTACGCAAATGTTATACTCATTTCACTTAACAAAGGCGCACTGAAGAGCGGAAAAGAAGGAAGGAGAAGTTGGCAAAATATAGCAAAGCATCTTTTTTAGATGAGTCCAGAATTTCTCAATGGGGTTTAGGTCTGGAGAATAGGGAGGAAGGTAAAGGAGGGAGCAGCCGGCGGCGGCAACGAGTTCCGTCGATCTCCGATGCTTGTGAAATGATGCATTGTCCATGACCACCACCTGCCCTGGGGTCAAGGTTGGCCCCCAAAATTGTTCCACCCAGGCATTGAAAAATTCAGTATCCATTGTGCCTCTGTAGGCACATTCCACTATGCTCTTTCCGTTGACGTATCCGGCCACGATGTTTGTTCGGCAAAACTTCCTC
>JAITAS010000062.1 GCA_031284015.1 Puniceicoccales bacterium
GTACTTCCTAAGTCCCTCCATATCCAACTTCCTTGCCTTCCTATTCAAAGGAGCTCGGTTGAGGTTCCCCTTTTCCCTCACTAACTTTTTCCTCCTGCTTATCGTCCTGGTACCTACGCCAAACACCTTACTGGTCTCTTTTACTCCGTTCATTTCGGCATATTCTATCACCTTGACCCTCATAATACATTTCTTCTTTGCTTTCCAACTCTTCTTTCGGCCCTTGTCATGAAGATTAACTATAAGCGACCTTTTTCTTCGGCATTGGGGACATAATTTGTTTGCATCGTGAAAAGAATCACATCGTAGGGAAATAGTCACTTTACAAACGACGGAAATGCGTTTCGACACCCGTACAATACTTCCTCGACACAGGTAGCATCATGCAAATTTCCAGGTTTTAACGCGAATCCAAAAATTTTTTGCCTTTCATCGGCAACAATATTCAGATGCACTCCAAACATCGCCATCGTGGACAAGCATAACCTACTGTGCCTACTTCGGAATGTTCGATGGAGAACCATGTCATAGGTCATCATCACTTCGCTTGGACAGAGCTCGCAACGTCGACTTCATCCGGTCACCATTTCAATGATTTTTCTTTTATATTTGGGCGTCGATTTTCACATTTCCCAGTTTCGATTGTTTATGGAAAAAGAGCACCTTAATTTTCATTGGAAAGAATGGTCACATCGTTGTCTTTAAATGAGTCGTAGGACGACCTAGCAATCAACACACCGCCAAAGGCATTGCCCTCAGGTGCCATCGAGGAAGCGGATAAAAAAATCGTTAGCTATCACACGACGGTGATGGTATTTACCATAAACAATACGAAGTTTCGGAAAAACCGTTTAGCAGTTTGAACGTCAACCAATAAGCTCTGCACAAGAAAAATATGCTGCATTTTCCAACCCTATCACTGACCACATAATTTTTACACGTTGGCTCCCCTAAAGTCGTTCCTCTTTCGATCAATCCTATGCGGAAATCGAACTGGGAAACTAGAAAATGGAATGAAATATGAGAAATGGTATGTTTTTTCCTTACCTATGATATATTTTAACACTGTTGAATGAATAAAATTCCGATGAATATCAAAATTAAAAAAAGTTTGCCAAAGGTTAACCGTCGTGGCATTGTAGAGGACACGAGAGCAACATGTACACTTTGCAAAAGGTTCCACAGCTACGCCGCAAAGGTGGTGACTCTGAGCAACGAAAAGTACTGCATACTGCCAAAGAGCATCTATGACGGCCTCCTTGGGACTATCGCTATAAATTCTGACCCGGAAGCTCATCGAATGATGCAGAATGCATTTGTAAACCCAGGAAAAGTAATGTTCCACTTCGTGAATGACATGTTGAAATTCTTTGGGGTTGAGAGGGATTAAATGTATAGACTTATTTTTTCTAAATAAGGAGGAAAAAGATTTTTACAAGGTATTGAAAAAATGAATACAAAGCCATAGAAATTTTTGATATTATTTCCTCTGATCCACACCAAACCCCACTACCTTTCGAATGCCTCGCGGGAGAATATACCAGATATTTGTTTCGCCGAATCAATATCCAGCATCGGATAGTTTACAGCGTGTGTGGAAATGTTGCCGAGGTGGCCTATTGTTGGACACATTATCATGGAGATTAAAACATCGGACGGGTGGTCAATGGCGATCGCCTAAGGTATGCGAAAATACCTTCCTTACACATGACGAAAGCGCAAGCATCAGCCACGTCCGGAAATTTTGATAGTTTATGTTTTGTAGCATTAGGTGGATTCCACCCACGTTAAGGGGCATCAGCACGGCACTGGAGCTGGTCTCATCCCTAGACACAAAATTTGTTCTCGCGGGCAAAGGGCCAACGATTCCGAAGACATAATCCTTTCCCCTTCCTCTCTCGGCATTGTCCCACTCATCCCTTACTGGATAAACAGAAATTTTCAGCGCTGCTGCGTTCGTTGCTTATTTTGACAACAAACTTTAGGTTCCCAGCATCAACATTTACTTACCCATGGTTTCAGGTCATCCCACATTTTCGCTACCACCGCTGCAAGCTCATGAGCATCCTCCATGAGTGGTATCCGTAAGGTTTGTGACTGCCATCTTTTAGGAGCGTTATTCAAAGCCCATAATATCGATTCCAGATTTAGCAGCACAGGTTAGCACATTATTTTTATTTAGGATTATTACATTTTGAACTTCCAAGGCAGCATACCTTACATTTGCGTTATTGAGATTTTCCAACGTTCGCATGCCAAAAACAGGAACGTCAAAACGAAAGTCCTGTTTGTATTTAGCTGTTTTTACAAAAATTGCATCTTTCAAATTAAACTTTCCAGCTCGATTGATGAGATCATCGGTTCCCGCAAAATCTTCAACAGCTATGATTGTTCCCCGGCGTACTATGACACCTTGGCCAATATTTAAACGAGCAATTTCATGGGCGGTATTGATTCCCAGCAGGAGACTTTCTTCATTGATTGTCAATTTCCTAGGTGTCATAGGACCTACGGTGGCAAGATGTTCTTCCATGAAAGAACGCGCATCCAATAATTCTACACCAATATTTGTAATTTCCTCCGCAATTGCTCCGAAAATGGATTCGGCGTTGTGTTCTTTGAGCGTTGTTAACATCCGCAGTACCTTAAGATCTGGCAGCAGCCCTTGAAAAAGTTTTTTTGGTTTCACCTGACCAGCCATGATAGCAAATTTTACGTTGAAGCTTTTTAATGCTTTTAATAATTTTGATATTTGCCCAACGGAAACTTTTGTAACACTTTGCGTTGGAAAACTGCCGAGCCATTCGACATCTACATCATCATCTACGGCGATAACCACGATGTTATGTCCAGAAGATACTATGTTTTTTGCGCATAGGATCGGATAATCTCCACGTCCTGCAATTAGTGCAATGCATTCTCCTTTCGGTAAATTTTTACGAATAAATGGCATCCAATTCCTTTGAAAATTGACAAATTATTAGCCTTGGCAATGAAAAATCACGTGAACTTGGATTCTTTTTGCATCCTTTGCCGCAAAACTTCATATAAAACAATCACAGCTGCGTCATTGACATTGAGAGAATCACACATCCCCTTTTGCGGGAGTGAAATTTTTGCGATGGAGGTGTTCTTTAGCCAGAAATCTGATAGCCCATCATGCTCAGATCCGACAATAATTGCTGTGTGAGGCACAAAATTTTCATTGAAATAAATGTTTTTTGCAGACGGTATCGTTGCAAAAATTTGGATGGAGTGGGTTTTTAAAAATGCCAGCGTTTGTTCATTATTCGTGACAATCGTCGGTAAACTAAAAACTGCCCCCTGGGACGCACAAATGACATTGGGATTGAAAATATCAGTTATGGGATCGCATAAAATCAATGCGTCAACACCGGCGGATTCTGCCGAACGCATCAAAGCACCAAGATTTCCAGCTTTTTCAATTCTTTCAGCAACTAGGATAAAAGCGTTTTTTGAAAGTTTGATATCTGGAAAATCCGAACTCCAAAAATTAGCCAAGCCAAGAATACCATCGCAATTTTCGCGGTAACTAATTTTTTCAAAAACTTCGGTACTTACTTTGCAAACTGGAAGCTTTTTTCTTTCAGCACGACGGATCAAATTCAACTGGATAATATCTTTAAAAAATTTTTCACAGAAAAAAATTGTATCAATGGAAATGTTGTTGTCCATAGCCCGTGATAACTCACGATAACCTTCCACAAGAAACATCCCATAGCGATTCCGTTTTGTACGATCATGTAGCTTACATAAAAATTTTATGCGATCGTTTTGTTTGCTCGTAATGATTTCCACCCGTATTACTTAATAAATGCGATATCTTGAATCTTTTGGGCTACGAATTTAGAAGCTCCACAATTGTTTTTATGCCATTCTTGCAGCTTTTCAGCAAAACCTTTCCTTTTGTCTTCGTCCTTTGCAAGCACAGTTATCGCCATAATTGCACGGGCAGGATCTTTGACTTTGGCAACACACCTGGCGTGTTCTAGAGACAAGCAAATATCCTGGAAATTTGTCATCCTGTCACCATACACGATGGGGACTCCACAACAGGCGGCATCTAGGGGGGATTGGCCACCGACATTGGGAACCAAGCTTTTTCCAATGAACGCTATGTCGGCTATCGATGTTAGCGTTTGTAATTCTCCCGTTGTATCGGCAAAACAAATATCAACCTCTGTGAAGGCTTTTCCTTTTGACCGTTGATGCCATTTAAATCCAGACGCTTGCAGCAAATCTATAATCTGACCGCGCCTTTCCGCATGACGGGGGGCAAGCAATAGCTTCCACCGCCTATCGAACTCTCGGCATTTCTTGAAAGCTCTAATGAGCATTGCTTCTTCCTTGGGCCAAGTAGACGATCCCAATAAAATTAGGTCATTTTCTGTAAAACCAAGGGCATGCCTAAGGAATAACGCTTCCTTTGAATCCAATTTCGAAATCCTATTATCAAACTTTATGTTCCCGGCAATTTTTATTCGGTCTGGCGAAATTCCTATTTCCCTACAACGGTCTGCCATCAATTGATCAGAGGCCAATACGAAAGAAATATTACCCAAAGTTGATTGGGCCAAATTTTGGAAAGTTTTATAGCGAGTAAACGTTTTATTTGAAATGCGTGCATTTATCAAAACAACGGGAACATCACGCAAGTGTGCCTGCCAAATGTGTTCTGGCCAAATTTCACTTTCCACAAGAACTGCTACATGGGGAAAAATTCTTTTCCAAGCCAACCAGCTGCACAGCCAAAAGTCCAATGGAAATAATCCCACAAACAATATTTTTCTACCATACAAGCGGCAAGCTAGCTCATATCCTGTGCTTGTGGTCGTTGTTAAAACGATCTCATATAGGTTCGATTCGATGAGCAAATCTATCAATTGCTCCAGTGCTTTAATTTCTCCGACGCTTACGGCTTGTATCCACAGACGCTTTTTGCCGAATTTTCTTTTTGGAAGCTTTTTAAATAATCCCAAACGATACTTGAAGTCCCTTTTGTAGCCACCTCTTCTCAGCATGCGATAGGCATAGTAAGGCATGACAAGTAAAAAAATTGGAACAAATAAAATTCTATATAGTAAAATCGCCCACATGTCTAAAATCCCGGTTTTAATTCTTTAAAATCATTATCCCATTCGTAGTGGCATAACGACATAAAGAAAATCTTCTAAGGTTTTAAATACTCCAGCGCTCAATTCATCTTTAAATTCGAAGAATACTTCGTCTTGCGTCAAAACTCTTAATGGATCGCAAATGAACACATAGTTGAATGCGATTTCAATGGGCTTGCCTTCATAGACAATAGCAATTTTTTCATGGGCATTTCCATACTCTTGACTTTCGGCAGACACTTCCAGAGCATTTTTTTCAAAATGCAGTTTGACTAGATTTTTTTGATCATTTGCGACGATTGCCACCCTCTGAATACATTCGAGAACAAGTTGACGATCAAGTTTGACGCGGTTTTCTGCCACCTGTGGAATAATCTGGCGAAAATTTGGATAGTTGCCTTCAACAATTTTAGAAACCACCTTGATGTTGCCGACTAGACCATCCTGATTGTCTTTATTGACGGCAATTAGAAACACGATTTGACGATTATCGAACAGGAAAACCACATCTTCTCCCTGGCCTAATAGCCTCTCAACTTCTCGAATTGTTTTGCTGGGAATGATTACTCCTTTTGTATTTTCTACGCCCTCAGCTATCTCCTTGGACACCAAACTTAATCGACGTCCATCCGTTGCTGCAAACGTTAATTTGTTTTGATCGAAACAAAAGTATACGCTGTTTAGGATAAAACGATTATCGTCGTTGGACTGGGCAAAGGAAACATTTTTGAGCATTTTAGCCATTTCCGTCTGTAGCAACTGCGTTTTATTCAGTGGATTTGGCTCGCTTGTACTTGGAAAATCATCGGCCGGAAGTCCCATGATTTGAAAGTTTGAACGGCCGGAGGAAATTTTTACCTTCGTACCTTCGAGTTCTGCGGCAACGATATCACCCGGCAAAGAACGGACGATAGCAGCCAATTTCTTGGCTGGAAGTGTTATTTTTCCTTCGCTCTCAATTTCTGCTTTTACCTTACAATGTATGGAAATGTCCAAATTGGTTGCAGTAATTTTCAATCCGTCGTCAACGCATTCCAACAGCACATTGCTCAAAATCGGAATTATTGCACGTTGTTCGACAATGCTTAAAACTTTCTGTAACCCATTAACAAATGTAATTTTTTCTATTGAAAACTTCATAATAAATTTTGCAAAGGATATGGTCTCTTGTTATTTTTTTATGATCAAATGACAAGTCGACTTTTCATTTTGATAAAAATTATTTATTGTGAGCACCATTAATGAACCATATTCAGTATCCGATATTCGAGCCCTAAAAGCAAAGTATGATAAATTATTATCTGAAATAAGTTTGCATGACAGGCTATACTATAGGGAAAACAATCCTAGAATTTCCGATTTTGAATATGATTGTTTAAAGTCTGAAGTCGAAAGATTGCGGGAAATTTTGACAATTTATTCGATGGAAACAAAGGATACGACCATTGGAGATGATAGAACTTCCGGATTTCAGTCATTTGCACATTTATCTCCCATGATGAGTTTAGCAAATACCTATTCACGGGAAGAATTGTTTCAGTTTTCTAACCACCTAGAAGCCATAGTAGGACCACAAAAATTTTCCTATGTCGTTGAACCAAAAATCGATGGTATCGCTATAAATTTGATCTACAAAAAAGGAAAATTTTTCAAAGCATTAACTAGGGGCAATGGGACCATCGGAGATGATGTTAGTGCAAATATCAAAACGATCAAGGGTTTGCCTTTAAAAATAGAAAATCATTTCGGATCCATTGAAATTCGTGGGGAAGTTTACATAGACAAGCAAACCTTTATTGGGATAAACAAAGCGCGTGAAGAACAGGGATTAGAGTTGTTCGCCAATCCGCGCAACCTAGCTGCAGGGACCGTAAAAACTATTAATATCGATGAAGTTATCGAACGAAACTTAAAATTAATCACCTATGCCGTTGGCTATTGTTCCGAAAAGATTGCAAGTTTCCAAAGCGAAGTTTTGGAATGTCTGAAAAACCTCGGATTTGCATCCCAGGAAAAATATTGGATAGCTGAAAGCATTGAAGAAGCTTGGAAGTATGTTGAAGTGTTAGGCGCAATGCGGCATACCTTGCCCCATTGGACCGATGGAGCAGTACTAAAAATCAACGAGCTACAATTTTATGAGATGTTAGGAACAACGGCAAAATCTCCACGGTGGGCCATTGCCTATAAATTTGCCCCGGAACGGGCTGTGACAAGGATTAATGATATCATCCTACAGGTGGGTCGTACGGGAATAATTACCCCGGTGGCGAATTTGGAAAGTGTACTATTATCGGGGACAAATGTTTCTCGAGCTACCCTACATAATGCCGATGAAATATCGAAGAAGGATATTCGCATAGGGGATTACGTAACGGTAGAAAAGGCAGGAGAAATAATTCCGGCGATTGTTGCCGTTGACACAAAAAAGCGCAGTGTAAATTCCATGCCCTTTGTCTTCCCCAAAATTTGTCCCGCCTGTGGGTCACAGTTGGTACAATTGCCTAGTGAAGTTGCATGGCGATGCCAAAATTTGTGCTGTTTGCCGCAAATTCAGAGGCGCCTAGAACATTTCGTTTCGCGGACGGCAATGGACATTGATGGGCTTGGAACGGCTGTGATTGAAAGACTAATGGCGGACCAAAAATTAGACAATATTGCCGATATCTACCGTCTAACGTTTAATGATTTGGAAAGTTTGGAAAAATTCGGAACCAAATCGGCCTTGAAAATTTTAAGCAACATTGATGATAGTAAAAATCGACCACTTTGGCGTCTTTTGCACGGTTTCGGCATTTTAGGAATTGGAGAGCAGACGGCAAAAATTCTAGCAAAGCATTTTCGTTCCCTCAATAACCTAATTGCTGCAACATCCGAAAAATTAGAACGTCTCGGTGGCATTGGAGCAAAATTATCGAATGCAATAGTTGCATTTTTTAGGGAACCACATAACGTGCAAATCCTCAGCGATTTACGAATGTTGGGAGTTATTCACGATGATACGCATTTGGAAACCGCACAGGACCAGGACCAGAATTTAATATTTCATGCAAAAAATTTTATACTGACGGGAACATTATCATCAATGACACGCCAAGAAGCAATTGAAAAAATCGAACATTTCGGCGGTAAGGTTTCAATTTCCCTATCGAGAAATGTACACATACTTATTGCGGGAGAAAATTGCGGTTCAAAATTGGAAAAAGCCCAATCTCTGGGCTTAGAAATTTGGAATGAAACTGATTTGCTAAGGCATTTGAATGGAGTTATGGCATAAAAGTTGCTTAATCCTAAACCAAAATGGTGTGAATCTTGCATCAAAACTTGCAAATTATATCACGATTCGCACCATAGTATTTTTACTGAAGAAACATGAATTCAATGTTAAATTTAACACCGCGTGCTCAACAGGTCCTTGCGATGGCCAGGCAAGAAGCGGAACGGTTCGGCCAGTCCACCATTGGCCCCGAACATCTTCTACTGGCACTGATGAGACTGCCGCAATGTATTGCAATAAGCATGTTACGGTCTATGGGTGTCGACCTTGAAAAAATTCGTACCAAGATCGAAGAGCACCTGTCAAAAACCGCTGTGATTACTCAAAATGAAGCTAGCATTACATTGTCTCCTCTCGTGCAGAAGGTTCTTTTGGCAGCAGCCAAGGAAGCTAGTATGTTGCAGCATCCATACGTAGGAACCGAACATCTTCTATTAGGCATTTTGCGCGAAGATGATGAAGTTGCCGCCAAACTATTGGCAGAGATTGGGGTAAAAGTGGAAAACTGCCGCCAGGCAATATTATCGGCCCTTGACCCCAACTTCGTTGGAGTAGATGCAGGTAATGATGATGATGACGATTTTCGTTTTACATCGGAAAAAATATCGGACAAAGAAGACCCATCGTCGAACATAAAGACACCCGCATTGAATGCGTTTGGTCGCGATTTGACTGAAATTGCCAAAGAGAACAAATTAGATCCTGTGATCGGTCGGGAAAAAGAAATTACACGGGTACTACAAATTTTATGCAGACGATCAAAAAATAATCCTGTTTTAGTTGGCGAAGCAGGTGTTGGAAAAACGGCAATAGTTGAAGGACTGGCCCATTCAATAGCTTTTGGTAAAGTTCCAGAGGCTCTTCTTAACAAGAAAATCATTTCCATTGATATGGCTCTAATGTTAGCTGGGACGAAATATCGTGGACAATTTGAAGAGCGTTTAAAAGCCGTCATGGATGATATCAAACGTGCCAAAAATGTAATATTATTTTTGGATGAACTACATACGATCGTTGGTGCCGGGTCTTCCGAAGGGGCCATGGATGCATCGAATATCTTGAAGCCGACATTGTCTCGGGGAGAAATTCAATGCATTGGAGCAACGACACTCGATGAATATCGCAAGCACATAGAAAAGGACAGTGCTCTCGAACGTAGATTTCAACCTGTACAGGTGGACCCTCCAAGCATTCAGGATGCGATTTCGATCCTGCAGGGTGTCAAGAAATGCTACGAGGAGCACCATGCTGTAAAGTATACAAACGAAGCAATTGAGGAAGCTGTAAAACTTTCTGCACGCTACATCCAAGACAGGTTTTTGCCAGATAAAGCTATCGACGTTATTGATGAAGCGGGAGCTAAGGCGAGGCTAAATGTGTCCGCCAATTCCCCGAAAATGGAGAAACTATTAAAAAAGATAGAACAAGTGCATCGCGAAAAAGAATCGGCGATCAAAATGCAAAATTTTGAAAAAGCTGCCCAATTGCGAGATACGGAAAAACGACTGAGTATGGAAAGAGAAAAGCTTTCCCAACAGACCCAAAAAAGATCGAAAAACAACGTTATTACAGTTGGTGTCGATGCCATTTTGACTGTCATTGCTGGTTGGTCAGGCATTCCAATTGCTCGCCTTGAAAAAAAAGAATCGGAACGTTTATTAAATCTCGATGAAACACTGAAGAAATCCGTAATTGGACAAAATGAAGCCGTTGAAGGCATTGCCCGTGCGATCCGCCGTTCTAGGACAGATTTAAATGATCCCAATAAGCCCATCGGGTCGTTTTTATTTCTTGGACCTACGGGCGTAGGAAAGACCTATTTGGCTAAAATGCTGGCTGAACAAATATTTGGCAGTATGGATGCTATAGTCCAAGTCGACATGTCCGAGTATATGGAAAAACATTCCGTATCACGAATTATCGGGTCTCCTCCGGGATATGTAGGCCATGATGATGGTGGCCAGCTAACGGAAAAAATTAGGCGCAAACCATATGCAGTCATTCTTTTCGATGAGGTAGAAAAAGCCCACCCCGACGTTTTGCAAATTTTATTACAAGTACTGGAAGATGGTCATATGACAGATAGCCAGGGTCGCAAGGTAGACTTTAAAAACACACTTTTGATCATGACGAGCAATGTCGGAGCCGAAATTTTACAAAAAGACATATCCCTTGGTTTCGTTGCAGATAAAAACACGCCTCAAAATTTTGAACGGATAAAAACATCGATTATCGATGAGGCTAAAAAGACATTTAAACCTGAATTTATCAATCGATTAACGGATATGATTGTGTTTAAACAACTCGATCAGGATGCTCTGCAAAAAATTGTCGATATAGAACTGGATAAAGTCAGTAAACGTGCCGCTAAAAAAGGGCTAATGCTCATATTTTCTGATAGTGCAAAGAATTTTCTTGTCAAAAATGGCTATGATAAAAAATTTGGTGCCCGTCCGCTAAAACGTGCAATCGAGAAAAATGTTGAGGATCCTCTTGCCGATAAGTGGCTAAGTGGCGAGATTACAGCTGGTACAAAAATTACCATTTCCCATGAAGAAGATGGTGAAAAATTATCGCTGCTGCTAAACTAGGGAACTATGCTGTATCTGTAAGTTAAGGGTTAAAGAAGCAATAGGACTTTGGCTATTGTACCGTATCGAAATAACCATAAATTCCGTTTGGATTACTTGGGTGTGCTTGCTACTCTTTCGTCCAGAGAATAGTGTTCCACCCTGGACCGCAGCATTGCGTTAATGGGATTTTGAATCTCTTTTTTTAAACGTTCCGGATTTTTTAATCTGATCCGCGCAATAAACTCAGCGTTGGAACTTTTTGCCGTTGGCAATTTGGCCGTTGACATGCCATTGTTCCAGAGTTTTTCAACCTTGCTGTCATCTAAATTGCTCATCGCCAGCCGAACACTCTGAATATCTTCTTTATTAAGAATTTCCGTTGTCAACCTATCGGGATTGGTATTTGTGGCTACACGTAAAAATGCGGGGGAAAGTTTTACATCCTTTGGAATGAATGTAGGATTCAGTCCCTCCGAAAATAATCTTCCCAACATAGCTTCTGGCAGAATGTCGTATTGCTTTATAAAATCAGACATCTGTTTTGAGCTCCATGAATTCATATGGTCAATGAGTTCCTTGGGACAAAATTTAAGGCTTTCCGATATGAATGCTTGGGATGCGAAAATATGTATCGGAACCCTATCGAAGGCAATAGGTGCACGCGATAGCATATGCGCATATACATTTGCATCAAATCCCACACTTGCAATGGAAAAATTTCCAATTTCTCTCCTTTGAATATTGGTTTTGTGTGCAGATAGGGTAATGGCATCATTTTTTACCTTAATCTTACTACCATTACTGGTCGTAGAAGGTGATTCCAGCTTACGAACACTATTAACAGATATTTCATCCATAGGATTCAAAAGTCTAAAAAATTTTTCTTTGATGTCAAAATTTTTATATCCACTTGCCATGAAAAGAAAACTTTTACACTATGACCCCTACGGATCTAAAACGGACCAACAAAAACTTCATCTACCGACTCTATTGGCTGATATCAAATCGAAGTTACCAATCCGTGCGACTTGCTAACATTTTGTAAAACGCATAGCGAGATTTAATGTTCACCTCTTCTTTCTTAAGAAGAATTTCGGCGCGCTCTGGATTCTTGTCGATTAATACTTTGAACCTATTTTCAGCACTCATGTAATCGATCAGTGGTAAATTCGGTTCCTTCGAGTCCAATGTAAAAGCAGCCTGTCCAGTTTCCCGTTTAGTCGGATCATAGCGAAACAATGGCCAATAGCCGCTTGCAACAGCTTTTTTCTGCTGTTCTAATCCATCTCGTAAATTGTAGCCATGGGCGATGCATGGCGAATAGGCAATGATTAGGGCAGGACCATCGTAAGATTCTGCTTCCTGGAAAGCTTGAACAACCTGTGAATCTTTCGCACCAAGTGATACTTGTGCAACGTAAATATTACCATAGGTCACCGCCAGAAGGCCAAGATTTTTCTTCGGCATTGATTTCCCTGCTGCTGCAAATTTTGCAACCGCTCCGGTTGGAGTAGATTTCGATTGTTGCCCACCCGTATTGGAATATACCTCAGTATCAAGGACCAAAACATTTACATTTTTGCCGCTTGCTAGAACGTGGTCAAGACCGCCGTAACCAATGTCATATGCCCAACCATCTCCTCCGATAATCCAAACTGATTTTTCTACTAAAAAATCTGCTAGCTGAGATAAAGTCGCAGATCTGGTGTTATGGATCGTGTGTAAAATATTGCGTAACTCCTGGATTCGTTCACGCTGTTGGGAAATTTCCAGCTCGCTGGTCTGCGAAGATGATAATAATGCATCAGTCAGCTTTTCGCCAAGGTTTGATTTCATCGAAATTAAAATTTCTCGGCAAATATTTCGTTTTTGATCCGTTGCTATTCGCATTCCAAGTCCAAACTCCGCATTATCCTCAAACAACGAATTAGCCCAAGCAGGACCCCTACCTTCGGAATTCGTACAATAGGGAGTAGTCGGCAGATTTCCACCATAGATTGAGGAACACCCTGTTGCGTTTGCTATCAGCAATCTATCGCCAAACATCTGCGTTAGTAGTTTCAAATATGGTGTTTCTCCGCATCCAGCACATGAACCGGAATATTCGAACAATGGTCGTTTGAATTGGATGGATTTCAGATCCGTTCCTAGAGTTTTTGGATCGGGATCCGGCAGCGATAGAAAGAAATCGTAGTTTTGTTTTTCCACTTCGATAACATCCCCATGTGGAACAAAGTTGATCGCCTTTTTCGTCTCGTCAGACCTATCCTTCGCTGGACACACCGCAATGCACAATCCACACCCCGTACAATCTTCGGGAGCAGCCTGGATGGAAAACTTACAATTTGGATTATCCTTGGAACGGAAATCCACCGATCGAAATCCTGCGGGAGCATTTTGCATCAAATCGGCATTGTAAAACTTTGCACGAATGGCAGCATGGGGACAGACCATCACACATTTGTTACATTGTATGCACAATTCAGGATTCCAGATTGGGACTTCCTGAGCAATGTTGCGTTTCTCCCAGCGGGTCGTCCCAGTCGGCCATGTGCCATCGACGGGGAAAACACTTACGGGCAGTTCGTCGCCATCATTCGTAATCATTTTTGCGATGACATTTTTAACAAAATCCGAAGCGTTTGGAGAAACAGCAACAGGTCTTTTATGGCCATTAATTTTGCCCGTTGTGTCGAGTTTGTATAAATGTTCTAATGTCATTTCTACGGCGGCGAAATTTTTCTGAACCACCGCTTCACCTTTTGCTCCGTAGGTTTTTTTAATGGCATTTTTTATCTTTTCAATGGCATCTTCGCGTGGTAAAATGCCAGAAATGGCAAAAAAACATGTCTGCATGATGGTGTTTGTTCGGCCGCCCATACCCGCTTTCCTGGCCAAGCCATAGGCATCGATTGCATAAACTTCCAACTTCAATCGTTGAATTCCACTCTGCACCTCCTGTGGTAAATGCTGCCATAGATCTTCCTGGACATAGGGAGTATTTAACAGTAAAATTGCTCCCGGCTGAGCATACTTGAGAATGTCATACTTGTCCAGAAAAGAATATTGGTGGCACGCAACAAAATTTGCTTTATCAACCAAATATGGTGCTTCTATTGGTTTGGGCCCAAAGCGTAGATGGGATACTGTCATTGCTCCTGACTTTTTGGAATCGTAAACAAAATATGCCTGGGCGTAGTTGTCGGTTTCTGTTCCAATAATTTTAATGGTATTTTTATTGGCTCCAACGGTTCCATCCGCCCCAAGTCCAAAAAATACTGCTTCAAACAGGTCTTTATCCTCTATTTTGAAATTTGTATCATACTCTATTGATATACCTGTGATGTCATCTTCAATGCCTATGGTGAAATGTTTTTTTGGATTTTCCTTTTGTAGTTCGTTGAAAATTGCCTTTGCCATCGCCGGAGAAAATTCCTTTGATCCTAACCCATAACGTCCGCCAATAATGATTATTTCATTGAATCCTATAATTTTATTTGACCTGGCTTCCTCCAATGCGAAAACCACATCTTCAAACAGTGGTTCTCCGACCGCACCAGGCTCTTTTGTACGATCTAAAACCGCAATCCGCTGTACCGATTTTGGAAGGACAGCTACGAAATGTTTCACCGAAAATGGTCGATATAAATGGACCTTAACCACTCCAACTTTTTCTCCAACTTTTTCCAAATGTTTTACTGTCTTGGCCAGCGTTTCACAGGATGATCCAATAGCAACGATAACCCGGTCCGCATCTTTAGATCCTAAATATTCGAACGGTTTGTAGTATCGCCCCGTCAATTTGCCAAACGAGTCCATATATTTTTCGACGATGTCGGCAGCTTTGTCGTAAAGTGTATTGCACCTTTCTCGCCCTTGGAAATACACACCGGGGTTTTGGGATGTTCCACGGATAAATGGATTATCTGGTGATAGCGAACGAGCCCGATGTTCTGAAATAAATCTTTCATTGACCAACTGGGATAAAACTTCATCGCTAACACGACGGTAAGTATTAATCTCATGGGAGGTCCGAAAACCATCGAAAAAGTGCATAAAAGGAATGCGTGCCTCCAGCGTTGCTCCGTGGGCAACACAGGCCATATCATGTGCTTCTTGTACAGAACTTGAGGCCAACATGGCGAATCCCGTTTGTCGGCATGCCATAACATCGGAGTGGTCTCCGAAAATTGATAAGCCATGGGTTGCCAAACTTCTTGCGGTTACGTGCATGACAAATGCGGTCAACTCTCCTGCGATTTTGTACATATTAGGAATCATAAGTAACAACCCCTGCGATGCCGTAAACGTTGTTGTGAGAGTTCCGCATTGCAATGCTCCATGTATGGCTCCAGCAGCCCCTCCTTCAGATTGCATCTCATTAATCGACGGGATAGCTCCCCAGCGGTTGGTTCTTCCTTTGGCTGCCCATTCATCGCAATACTCTGCCATTGGAGATGATGGCGTAATCGGATAAATGGCAATTACTTCACTTTCCCTGTACGCAACGTCAGCTGTTGCTTCATTGGCATCACAGATACAAAACTCATCACTTCTCATCGCTAGTTAATCATTTAAATCCTTAGAACCAGGTTTGCAAGATATTGTTTCCAAAGCCGTATTCTTTGTCTTTTATAAAACATCAGAATTACTGCGTATTCTAAATTTTCTTCGGGTAAAGTTGCTAAATTTTTGAAATATGATGACGAAGAAATTATTCGCGGTTACGTTCCCCGACGTTGCTATTGGATCGATTACCCCATAGAACGCTATGGCAAACGCAATCATCGAATCGTCAAAACCAAGATAGTCGCGTAGTAGGGGCACCGTTACCATAATGGTACCACTGGGGACACCTCCGCCAGCAAATTTGTTCAAAACAAAAAAAACTCCAAACCTAAGAAAAGTTGATACATTGGGGAGAGGGTGATTAAATGCCAACATAATCGTCATTGCTAGAATTGGAATAATGATTGTATCCCCTAGCATGTGAAAATTGAGAGTCAATGGCATGAAGGCATCGGCCAATACCTTATCTTTTGTGTTTTTGTGAGCTGCTTCCAGGGAAAGTGGAAGGGCGGCCGCACTAGACATACTGCTAAATGCTGTTACGATCGCAGGCAGGGTGTTTTTAAAAATCTCGATTGCTCGTTTCCTTTTAAAGGATGCCGCCATTAAGAGCCATAATGTCAGGTAAGCACATAGAAATATGCACATGACAAGACAGATTTTTGAATTTTCTTTTAAAAATCCTGTCATTTTGCCCTCTGCGAATAATTTTAACAAAAATCCGGAAACAAATATTGGTAACAGCGGGACAAAAAAGCGTTTCATAAATTTCATCACACCATCATGAATTAGATTGATGATCCTATTGACCCATTTATTGGGGTAAAATGAGTTCATAAATCCCACGATAATACCAAAAATCAAGGCATGGAGTGTTTTCGCTATAACTGGTAATCGTAGTGAAAATAGTGGCAATATGGGAGCAGCCTCATTGCTTATTTCCTTTGCAACGGTACCGGATAACATCATATATCCTACGCTTCCGGATATAACTATGTTGATAAAATTTGACACAAATACCGTTGCCATCAGGACAAGGACGAACAACATTCCTTCCCTTGGAATTGCAGAAAGGGCTACCGCAATGAAACTAAAAAGAAGAAAAGGTAGGATAAACGTTAATAGTTCCTTTAAACATGTGCTGATTGTTAGAAAAAACCTTATCGTATCTCTAGAAAGATAGGCATAGAAAGACGAGCATAGAAATATGGCCAAAATCAGCTGAACCAATGGGTTGAATACAATTTTTTTTAGTAAGCTAGACCAGTCTTTATTCCTATTCATACACATTTCCTATAATCGTCAAAATGCCATTAAAACGTCGTTTCTCCTATGGATGTCAAGACTTTTCGTATGCCATAGAAAGTCTCAACTTACATCCTTTCCAACGTTTCTAGACCCAATAAATGCATTCCCGTTTCCAATATATTTAAGGTTCGTAGCATTATCGCTAGCCGACGGGATGTAATATTTGTCGGCTCACCGAGAATACGATCTGCCCTATAAAAAGTAGAACATTCTCCCGTCAGTTCAAACAAATAGGTACAGAGGTAATGGGGCCGCAATTCTTTTGCCGCTTGTGATAGAATTATCGGGAAATAGATCAATTTGCGAACGAGATTTTTTTCTTCCTCCGTTTCCAAGCAATCGGCGGTAAGGTCAATTATGTCGGTATCACATTTCCTTAAAATGGATTTTATTCTAGCAATGGCATAGAGTAAATATGCGGCCGTATTGCCATTAAATGATAACATTTTCCCCCACGAAAAAACATAATCATTTGTACGATTTGGCAGCAAATCAACGTATTTTATAGAATCTATTCCAATGACGTTTGCCACATGTTGCCTGTCGGAATCGGATAGACCTTCACTTTTCTCATTGGCAATTTCTCGGGCACGTGTTTTGGCCTCATTTAGCAATTCTTTGAGCTTTATTGGAGTTCCAGAACGTGTTTTTATAGCTTTTCCATCTTCTCCTAAAATAGTACCGAACCAAACATGTTGCATTTCGGGACACTTGCGGTTGAAAGCTGCATACCATTTTTGTACGGTAAGAAACAACTGCTGGAAATGATCCTGCTGTCTACCATCCGTAACATAGATCAATTCATCGGCATGTAATATTTCCGTTCGATATAATACGGTTGCTAGATCCGTTGTAGCATAGTTGGAAGCTCCATCTGCCTTTCTTATTATAAACGGCTGCCTGCTGAATTGTTCATGGTCTTCATGAAAAACGCACAGTGCACCATTGTCTATGCGGGCAATATGTTTTTCCATTAATTCTTGGTAAATTCTATCGACTCGATCGCGGTAGAATGACTCGCCAAGGGTATAGTCAAACGATACCCCCATTTCCCTATAGATATCATCGAACGCAGCTAGGGAGATTTTATTGATTATTTTCCAAATTTCAAGATTTTCAGAATCACCATTTTGTAGCTTGACAAGTTCATTCCGAGCAGTGGCCAGAGCAGACTCATTACTTCTAACCAATGTACTTCCTCGCTGGTATAGTAATTCAACCTCTTCCAATGATAGGTCGGAAATCCGTAGTCCTTCTTTTTTGATGGTCATGATCAAAATACCAAACTGTGTTCCCCAGTCCCCAATGTGGTTATCTCGAATAATATCAGCGCCGCAAAATTTCAAAATTCTATAAATCGAATCCCCAATGTTCATAGAACGTAAATGGCCAACATGCATTTGTTTGGCAGTATTTGGAGATGAATAGTCGATAACTATTCGTCTCCCCGACCAATTCTGTGCTATTGCTGATCTGTAATCATTTTCGGATTTGTATAAATTTAACCATTCGGTGAGAAAGCTACCGGATAGTTTAAAATTAATAAATCCCGGTCCCGCAACACTGACTTCAATCTTTCCCGAGAAAACTTCTAGCGACCGTAATTTTTCGACAATTTGTTCTGTCACATGCCTTGGGTTTAAATGGTGCAATTTCGCATACGGCAATACACCATTTGCTTGGAAATCTCCAAATCGTGGATCAGCTTGGCGAATGTCTGGGTAAAAATCGACCGTTGAAATGTTACATGCTTGGGCCGCTTCCAATACTACCTTTAAGATACCAGTATCAACTTGAAACCACATGTTTTACAAAAAACACAAGACCACCAATTAGGCAAGGAAATTAGCAATTTTACACTGATAGTGTTATCTTACAAAAAATAGTTTTGCTGTTTTTCGCTGATTGCCATGTTTAATCTTTTCATGACTTCTAGCATATCTTCCCATACGGTACGTTTGGCAGCTTTCGTATTATTGCGCAACAGGTACGAGGGGTGAAATGTCACCATAAGCGGAGTGTTTGCTACGGTTGCCCATTTTCCTCGCACATCCCGCATGCGACGTGTTGGATCATGGCCCAGTAATCCACTAACCGCAGTTGCTCCCAATGCAATGATTACCTTGGGTTGCACAATTTCAATTTGAGCCAATAAATATGGGAGGCAAAATTCCATTTCTTCCTGTGTCGGCGGTCGATTACCGACCGTCGTTGGCATTTCCGGACGCCAATTCATGATGTTTGCTATGTACACATCGTTGCGGGAGACTCCCATGGCTAAAATTATTTTTGTTAGCAATTGTCCGGCACGACCAACAAATGGTTCTCCCAGCGTTTCTTCATCTGCTCCAGGAGCCTCTCCACAAAACAGAATATCCGCATCAACATTGCCTATGCCGAAAACGATCTTTTTCCCTGGCCGGACGTGTTTTTTGCATTCTTCACAATTTAAAACTTTATGCTTCAACCACTCATATTTTTCAAGTTTGCCACCTTCGGGGAGAATAACCTTTGGATTGGAGGGTAGCGTTTGCTTTGTTGTCATAGGATTTTTATAGACTTCGTTACAGCCAATGGATGATTGTTTTAGGGAGGTAAAAATATTATCGGACTCATCTAACTCGGATAACAAATTTTTCAAAGAAAGTATGCTATCCCTGGAAATTGGCAAACTACAAACCCCCTCTCTTTTCAGTGCTTGTAATTCCATTTCAAGTAACTCTACGACTTTTTCATTGGAAAGTGACATGCCTAAATTTGAAAATGTTCCTGAATAACCGTTTGTTCAAGCCCAACCTTTTTCCAACCTTTGTTGGTTAGGACCCTTCCCTGAGCAGTTCTTTGAATATAGCCTTCCGTTATTAGGTATGGCTCATGGACTTCTTCGATCGTTTGCAAATCTTCACTTACCGCGACTGCAACCGTGCCAAACCCAACTGGGCCGCCGGAATAGTTTTGCGCCATACATGAAAGAATTTTTTTGTCCATTTCATCGAGCCCATCCACATCAATTTCCAGCATTTCAAGTGCAGCTTTTACAATATCTTTGGATATGTTCGAGATAGACTTTTGCTGCACAAAATCACGAACAAATCGCAATAAGTTGTTGGCTATCCTTGGAGTACCGCGAGACCTACTTGCAATTTCATTTGCACAGTCTGGATTTATTTCAATGGATAACAATTTTGCGCTACGTGTGACGATTTTTGCCAAAATCTCACGGGGATAATAGTCCAAACGGGTTTGCAGCGTAAATCTACTCCTTAGAGGTGCACTGAGTAGGCCCGTTCTTGTTGTAGCTCCAACCAATGTAAAAGGTGGAAGATTCAGGCTAACACTTCGAGCATTCGGCCCTTGATCAATCATTATGTCAATACGGAAATCTTCCATTGCGGAGTACAGATACTCTTCAACGGTTTTCGGTACCCGGTGTATTTCGTCAATGAATAAAATATCACACATTTCAAGGCTTGTTAATAGACCAGCCAAATCTCCAGCTTTTTCAATTACTGGACCAGATGTTACGCGAATATTGCTTCCCATTTCCTGGCCTAAAATCATGGCAAGAGTAGTTTTCCCCAGGCCGGGTGGACCACTAAGTAAAATATGGCTTAGAGCTTCACCACGTTTTTTTGCTGCTCCCGTCATAATTTTCAAGCGTTCGACGGTTTTCTCTTGGCCAACGAAATCTATAAAGTCGGATGGCCTAAGGGAATTTTCAATACTGTCATTTTTCGTGTTAAGGCTCTGCGGTATTGTACTGGGCTTTATAACTTGTGGCATATTTTAACAACCATTAGGTCGAATTAGTCCAATCTGGTACTTGTTTTTTGTAAGTCAAAAATTTTTAACTAATTCAATCCATGCATTCTAATCTTAACTTAAAAAAGTGGACACAAGATTTTTGTGAAATCAGAAAAATTCGGTGCTGCAAGTGTCCCCTTTATTTTCAACCTTGGCCCTTGCATGTACCGCGAATTTTTAGGCTTATCCGTTATCAATCCCAAATAATCAAGAATTTCGCCCAACCTCCCAGCGACATTCATTTGGACGTCGATGGAAAGAGGGGAGTCATAGAAACGTTTATGTCTTATGTAGGGAATTACCCCGTAGGCACTGAGATGGGCAGTTGGGCCAATCATTTTCATTTCATCTATGATAATATCTAAATTTTTATCACGTTGAAGGCTCATCTTTATTGTGTCATAGGGCAACTGTTGCAATTCCTCAATGAAGGAATTAACATAGGCAATCCTATTATCTACCTGCGAGAAAAATTCGCTTGAAAGTCCGAGAGCACTCAAAATAGCCCTATTTTTGGGGTCTAAAAAATTAGCTAAATGGAGAACACCACTGGAACATTCCACATTTATCATTCCGTGTCCAGACTTTATCGTTGCCAATTCATCTACTCCTTCCGATGTAAGTTGTATGTCGATTTTCCCTGTCCCTTCCATGATAACTTCCCTGGATGGAATTACCTTTCTACAGATATTTGCCATATTTTTCATGTAAAAAGTGCCGTTGAGAGCAAAATTATAGGGATTTGGTACTTTTTCTTTGAAATGTTCCAATGTAGCATTTAGATTAAATGGTGATTCAGCTAGTAAGAAGTTGATCGTTTTCAAATCAATCCTGCTATCCGTCATGTGGCACAAACATTCCACGTCATCTAAAACCATTTCACAGGGAAGAAAGAGCTTTTTTATACCCACAAAACATTCCCCATTCCCTTTTACCCATTTTTCTATCCACACAAATGGTGGCGATGTGTTTTCTTGTTGAAGAGACGTATCATCGTATTCGATAATACGAGAGGTGTTTTTTATTGAAGCTGACAATGCGTCACTATTTTTAGAAACTATACTCGTAGGCACTTTTATAATGTTTATCAAATCTGGAATGGATAGGGCATCACCTCTTAGATCAAAATGCAAGATTGGCTTATCCGACATATTGCTGTTATGAAGCGTATCAATTGTTATAAACACCGACGTATCATATTGTCCAGCCATGTTTAACGTCATGTTCGATTTGATGTCGTCGTTGGTGCGTGTAAAATCCACAGTCCACTTGCCATTTATCGGTACTGGAGAACATTTAAGTGTGAAGGATTTAAGTTGCAAATTACTCTGGGCTGCAACTGAAGTCAATGTCTGTGTGAAATTTACACGACCCGAACAAACTCCTGACTTAATTGGAATTTCTGTGGCAAACCATGGAATTTGAGCCAATTGATTCAGATAACAAACCGCATTGCAATCCAACATATTCAGCCGTTTGTTGTTGTCAAAGGACAAACTAATGGCTCCAGCAACAATAGTATCTCCATTGATTCCATTGATAGCCACATCGTTAAACATCAACTGCGTAGTATTGCCAAAAATTAGAGCTGCCTGGCCAGAAATATTTATCTTTTCGATGTGCTTTTTAGAAATTTGGGTAACGGTTAAATCGCTTAACTGCAGCGGTGACTTTTCGCTGGATTTTATCCTCCAACAGCCATCAGCAGATGAGATGTCAAATTGTCCCGAAATGGCAGTATCAAATTTCAACATTTTCTTAGTTGTCGAAAATACTTTTGGATTAAACTTTTCGACCGTTATTCTGCATAAATTTTTCCCGGAATTGAAAATGTTTTTCGGAGCTAAGTATCCAGCATCTTTATTCCAAATAATTATTGGATTTGTGGAAGAAAGAGCAATTTTCCAGGAATGATCTTCATTGTCACAGATTGCGTCCATAGTATTTATTGCCAATGTCCCATTTGTCATTTTCAATGCTATTCCCCCAGATATGGACAGAATAGATTTCAACGATGGAAAATAAGTTTTTATAATCTTTGTGCCCAAAATACATTCACAATTGCCTTTCAGCAATCCACTCCAATTTTGAAATTCAAACTCTCCACTACACCGTGTGTTAAGCGTAAGGGGTGGCAAAACCGATGCATCAAATGCCGTCATGTCAAGGAAACTTTCACATTCGATAAATAATTTTTGTTGATCCTTTTGGTGCTTTATTTCTGCATTACATATTACTTCATTACTTTGGTTGCTCTCTATGCGTAAACGGTATGAATTTTCGGAAGGTGTTACTTTGTAAAATGAAGTTATGTTGAATATTTTTTTATATTGTTCAGCCGGATTAAATAGTTCACAATCGCAGTTGAAGTCTATGTCGTCGATCGAAGTGCTTTGGGATTGAAAAATTTTGGCTCTGCCGTCAAAACTTAGCCTTGCGGGTGTGGACACTCCAATTGCCACATCGGATTTAATGTTAACAATTGCTGCATTTAGTGGAGCGAAGCCAGTACCATCCAATGTGAAATCGGCAATCAGAAACTCATTAATACCCAACAATCCGCTAATCTTCATATGATCAATGGTTGTTTTCATTGAAAATTTTGATGACTTTACAAAGTTAATGGCGGCACCAAGTATTTCCAACCGCTTTTGCAAATTTTCGTATGCTTCCTTCTGATTTATCGGCAACTTAAACTTTGTTTTCGTTGCGGCTTCGGATTTTATACAGTTTATAAACACGCCATTGGCAGACATATCTTTAATTTTCAATTCGCGTAAAAATATCAAATCTCTCAGTGACCATGTAACGTCAAAATCAGAGACCTTGAAATCAATATTTTTAAATGAAAAAGCTAGCTTACGTACCTTGGCAGCGCTGAACCCAACGGATACCGTATCCACATAAACTCCGCTGAAACACTGCTTTAAATAACGTTTAACCACATATTTTTGCACATAGGGAACCCTTATGCTTAGGATTGCCAACACTACCATGGTGCATAACCAGAATAAAAATTTAAGCTTTTTCATAAACTCATAATCAAGTTTTAAGGCAAACTATGTATTACATTTTTCAAATTTTCCAAGGTTATACCGAAACTATTCATCAAATCCGCCGGTTTGCCACTGTATCCAAAGGCATCCACTCCTATGGCTACGCCATTTAATCCAACATATTTGTACCACGGTACCCTAATTCCTGCTTCTATTGCTATTCTTTTAGTACAATTTTGAGGTAATATCGCACGCTTATATTCATTTGACTGACGCTCAAAAGTCTCCATGCAGGGAATTGAAACCACCCGCGTGCCCTCAAACAAGGGAGCTGCTTGCATAGCCAAGTGCAGCTCGCTGCCCGACGCTAGTACTATGCGTTCTAATTTTCCTTTTTCAGCATACGCAACATAGGCTCCCTTCTGCACACCATTTCTTCGTAAAGAAACAGCTATTTGTCCAAGGTTGGGGAGTTCCTGCCTAGATAAGACCAATGCCGTTGGTCGATTCACATTTGCCATAGCCAGTTTCCAAGCCCCTACGGTTTCTTCATAGTCTGCCGGGCGCACAACATCCAAATTAGGAATACATCTCAACGTTGTGAGGGTTTCTATGGGTTGGTGGGTCGGACCATCTTCTCCAACTGCTATCGAATCATGGGTAAAGATAAAAATCTGTCCGAGTTTTGCCAATGCTGCCATACGTATTGCAGCTCGCATGTAGTCAGAAAAGACTAAGAAAGTTGAACAGGATGGCCGAAATATTCCATCATAGGCAACCCCATTCATAATTGCTGCCATTGCATGTTCTCGAATACCAAAATAAATATTTCGACCCTGCAAGTTCTCCGACGAAAAATCACTGCCACCACTTATATAATTTCCTGCCGAAGCGAATAAATCCGCACTGCCCGTAACAATTGATTCGCTATATTTTGCAACGGTTTGTAAAACTTCACCCGCAGCAATACGTGTTGAAATTTTATCTTTGCTCGATTTTTCAAGTGAATCCAAAATATTTATGGTCGAAGTTGGATCGTTTTTCAAAAATGCCTCCGCTAGGTCCGGATTTTCTTTCTGCCAAATATTAAACATATCTAGCCACGCTGCGTGTTCTTTTTTACACTCCAATTTTCTTTCGGAAAAAAATCTTTTCGTAGCTTCGGAAACAGAAAATTTGGTAGGAGATATCCCCATTTTTCGTTTCGCTCCATCGATAAATTTTATTCCTGCGGTTCCGTGGGCCTGGTTCGTTCCTGCAATTTCATCGATTCCAAACCCGATGGTTGTCTTCGCAATTATTAATTTTGGACATCGGGACCGTGAAAACTTCACACGATTAAACGTTGCCATAAAATCATTTAGATTATTACCATCGGTTTGTTCTACTTCAAAGCCATAGGCTTCAAACTTTTTGACGATATCTTCGCTTTGAGACTTTTGTAGTGCAGCATCCAAGGTCACATTATTTGAGTCGAAAATTAATATCAAACGATCCAATTTCCAATGACCCGCAAGGGAACATGCTTCTGCCGTAATACCTTCCTGTAGGCATCCATCGCCACACAAACAAACGATGAAATTGTCAAAAATTTTGTGTTTTGCTGTGTTGAATTTCGCCGCTTGTTTTTTGCATGATAAGACAATGCCAACCGCATTTGCCACACCCTGTCCAAGTGGTCCAGTTGTGCACTCTATGCCGAGATTCTTGTTAAATTCAGGGTGTCCATGGGTTATGCTACCCGATTTTCTGAAATTTTTTATGTCCTCAAGGGAGATATCATAGCCTGCTAAATGTAGCCATACGTACAAAAATATGCTACCATGTCCCGCCGATAAAATAAACCGATCTCGATTTATCCAAGTCGGGTTTTCTGGATCGAATCGAAGAAGTTTCCCAAACAAGGCAGCTCCAATTTCGGCACACCCCATTGGCATTCCCAGATGTCCTGAATTCGCTGCCTCAACCGCATCCATAAACAATCCTCGTGCATCATTTACAATAGGCGACATTTCACTTTGTAAGAAATCATTTCCTTCCCTCATAGAATCGGAAAGTGTTGCTTGGGCTAAAATTTGCAAGTGAAAACATTGCCATCGGTAGTATGTGATAATGAACTGTTCCCGATGATTTAGTTTGTGTGCATTAGCTAACATTCAGATCAAAATTTCGATAAAGTTTGGACATTTAAATTGATATGGCTGGTACTGGCAAAAAAATTTTATAGGTTAACAGGATTCCATGATGCAAGAATTGTCAGAATTTTTATCGGTAGCCAATACAATTAATGATCGCATCAAAATGTTATCGGTGTTTTTGGGCATCGATAATGTAAAACGCGAAATTGAAAGTATCGAGGCCAGTATGGCTGCTCCTGGCTTTTGGAATAATCAGCTTTTGGCCAAGGAAACTGGTAGTAAATTGCACGCTCTAAAGCAAAAACTGGCCAACGTTGAAAATTTAAAAAAAATGGCGGATGAGATTAATATTTTGCTTGAGTTTGCGTCATCCGAACAAGAAAGCGCAGAATATTTGTCGGAAGCAACCACGCTCATCGAAAGGATTTCTACGGATCTGAACAAGTTAGAATTGGCATCATATTTGAACGGTAAACATGACCATTGTAATGCAATTTTGAGCATACATGCTGGTGCAGGGGGTACCGAATCATGCGACTGGGCCGACATGATTTTGCGCATGTATACGCGCTGGGCAGAACGGAACAATTTTGAAACAGAAATCCAAGATATTCAACCAGGAGAAGAAGCTGGAATCAGCAGTGTAATGATCAGAATTGTCGGAGAAAACGCATACGGATATGCAAAGGCAGAGCGGGGTGTTCATAGGTTGGTGCGCATCAGCCCTTTCGACGCCAACAAGCGCAGACATACTTCTTTTTGTTCCGTTGACGTAATTGCCGAAATTGAAGACGATGAAGACATAGCAATCGACGATGCTGACCTGAGAATTGACACCTATCGTTCTAGTGGAAAAGGTGGCCAGCATGTAAATAAGACAGAATCTGCCATTCGCATAACACATATTCCAACGGGTATCGTTGTCACATGCCAGAATGAACGTTCTCAACACAAGAACAAAGAGTCTGCCATGAAAAATTTGCGATCCCGTCTGTATGAAAAAATGGAGGATGAAAAGCGATCTGCCATGGAAAAATTTTATGGACCCAAAGGAGAAATTGGATGGGGCTATCAAATCCGCAGCTACGTCTGCCAACCGTATCAAATGGTAAAAGACTTGCGTACCGGTACGGAGACAAGTAACTTCCAAGAAGTCATGGATGGCGACATTGACCAGTTCATCCATTCTTGGCTAAAGGCTGGATGTCCAACGGAGCGGAAAACATTTAACGACTGCAAAGATTAGGAAAATTCTTCTATCGTTGTAACACCATAGCATATTGTATTATGCTTATACTGCTTGCGGTGGAGATCAAGTTTTTGTATTGCCATTGAAATGAAAGGAACACAAACGAAAAAGGTAAATATCTATGTTGTTTTATTTGTTTTTCATGAAACTCCAGTTGTCTTACCATATCCTCTGCTTGTTTACTGCACTAATTTACATTAAAAATAATTTTATGGGGACCGACATCAGGATAGAGCCGTTTCTGTTTGTGCGTTTTGCACAATTGTGCCTGAAAGTATTGTGGTTGCAAAACTGTCGATTCTTACGGGTACAATTTTCCCGATGTCATTTTCAGACGCTTCGAATAATACTTTGCAGTGATTTGTAGTCCATCCGAACATCGTATTCGCTCCCCGCCGTGCACGACCTTCAATGAGGACTTCAACCGTTTTTCCAAGAAATTGTTGATGATAATGCATGGAAGTTTCTTGAACACGCTGCAAGAGGATTTTATTCCGATGCTCCTTTATGGTCTCTTCAACGTCATCAAGCAGTTCAGCCGATTTGGTTCCTTCCCGCGGGCTATACTTAAAAACAAATGCCATATTAAATTTTATGGCATCAAACAACGAAACTGTTTCTTCGAAATCTTTTTCCGTTTCGCTGGGATATCCAACGATAATATCCGTTGATATTCCCACATTTGGCACAGCATCACGAAGTTTTTTTATGATTTCCAAAATCTTTTCACGGGTATACGAACGCCTCATTGCAGCTAATATGCGATTGGAGCCGCTTTGAATAGGCAGGTGTACGGATGAGCACAATTTTGACAAATTTTTATGGACCAAAATTAAGTCGTCGGAAAAAAATCTTGGATGTGGCGACATGTAGCGAATTCTTTTGATACCCGGCAATGCATTTAAGCTTTCGAGCAATTGAACAAATGGGGTTTTACCATCCACTGTTGGCATTAGCCTACCGCCATAGTTGTTGACTATTTGCCCGAGCAGCGTAATTTCTTTTATGCCATTTTTTGTTAGAAATTTCGCTTCTTCAACTATATCTTCCATCGGACGATATTGTTCGTTTCCACGTGTTCTTGGCACAATGCAATAGCTACAGCGCATGTTACATCCATGCATAATTGACAAAAATGCAGTACATTTCTTTTTTTCCAATTTGCGATTAAAATCGTGTGCAACCTGCTGCTTCTCTGGTTCTCCAATGCGTAGGCTGTGCCCAGTATCCTCTATGACATTGGCCAACTCATGTAACCTTTTTGGGCCAACGACAAAATCAATGGCGCCATTTAATTTGAAAAGTTTTTCTCCCAAGTGTTCTGCCATGCACCCCACAATTCCAATTTTAAAATTCGGATTGGTATGTTTTCTTCGTGCCAGATGGCCTGATTTTCCAATCGCTTTAATTTCTGCCTGCTCACGCACACTGCACGTATTTAAAATCACAACATCGGCCATTTTTTCATTATTTGTCAGCTCATATCCGGCGCACTGTAGCTGCGATAAGATCATTTCTGTGTCGCGCTCATTCATCTGGCAACCGTAGGTCTTTACAAAAATTTTTAAAAAATTTTTCACCACTGTGTCTTTTTAAATCGATATTGTAACAAATGCAAGTGGCAAAATACCCACACATGAACTAAAAACAATGCAACCGGCGAAAAGATTTGTACAAGTTTTTAATAATTTATATCCATGTTTCATGGGTAAAAAAAGTGCACGACGCCTGTGGACAGAAAAATTGTTGGAATATGACGGTAAAACTTTTTTGAAAAACAGTGGCAAAGCCCAAGATGGTACTTCCATTTCACGCAAATTCAAAGGTGTTGTCATGGGGATCGATGCAAGTCTTCGTGGAACAGGAGTAGCAGTTGTAGATTTTAGGGAAACACAGCCGATCTTACTTTTTTCCCAACGCATAACCTGTAAAGCAAAGCTGTCATTTTTTCAATGTATCGAACAAATTTTCAAAACCATAAGTGCTATTTTACAGGATTTCAAGATCGATTACGTTGCAATTGAACAAACGGTGTATGTGCAAAATTATAGAATTTCTCACATTCTCGGAGCCGCAAAAGGGGCCATCATTGCTGCCCTGATGAATAATAATTTACAAATTGCCGAATACGAACCGCTAAGAATCAAACAGGCGGTTGTTGGGATTGGTCGTGCTTCAAAAGAACAAATTAAACGCACGGTTTGCAATATCCTAAAAGTGGAGCGTGTAATCTCATACGATGAAAGTGATGCCATAGCGGTTGCATTTTGCCATGCCTGGACATTTAGGGTCAATTGCTAATTTTTTTCAAAAAGACAAAATTCGAAATAAAATAAATATAGGTGGGCTAAATTTCATTTTCGTCTAACCAGCGAAATAGAATTATTTTATATCTACGACCAAACTTTCTATTTACCTTAGACAGATTTTCTTCCACATCACCCGGAGCATTTTCATTTCCATTGACATATTCTGGAACTCTCTGAATAATTGCTTCGCAATAGGCTTTTTCGATGACTTTGCCTGAGGTATCAACACAATTTCCTACCGTGCGAACCAGAAATGTATCACCTCTCGTACATAAAAAATGAGACGTTGTTTGTAAAATATCTGCCTGATTGACAACATTTGGCAAATTTTCTTCTAAAAATCCACTTGCAGATATGTCATCATAGGATGGAATATTCCTGGAAAAATTGATATAATTGTGTTCAAAAGCGGAATTCACTCTGGTTTCGTCTATTGCTTTCTGTAAAATGCCCATCCTACTGCACTCCATCGGATCTTCTGCAATTGTCCTATTAACAAATTCACCAATACTGAAGAAAGGTGAATGGCGCCTTTGCATTAAAGTCGTTATTTTTTCGGATAAATTTTTGATCTTTTGTCCATCAAAAGATGGCATTTTGTTTGATAACTTCTCGCTATAAAATCTAGGAAAAACAACATCTCCTTGGTCGTTTTTGACCGATGACAAAACACATTGCCAAAGAATGGGATCTCTCGTATTTATGTTAAACGGTCCGTCAATTAGCAAAATTTGTGCTAAATTTTCATCATCCACCGATGGAGTGCCACTTAACGATTTAAACCGCTTGTTTATTAGTAACATTAGATCATCATCAACGCTAGGACCTCTATTTCTTGTGGAAACAAAATATTTATCGAAAATAGCCTCATTCAACAAATACGAATAGTCATAGAGAGATTCAACATGGCCGTGAGATGTCCAAGTCGTCGCCAGGGTCCTATTTTCATGGAACGTTTTGTTTATTGGTACGAGGGGATTTGCCCGTGAACTTCCAAAAATTTGACTTGGAAAATATCCAAATGGCAAAAAATTTACATGTCGTAGATGTCCAATATTCAAAACACCACACATTTTATCGGGAACATCAAACAACACCAAACCATTTAGATAGTCAAGCATTGCCTTATCTAAACCCACGGGTGTTTCTGAATCGACGATATGCACATTCCAATTCCAATTTCCCGGAACAAAATCTTCCCGAAAGAATATCGATGTATACCCCTGACAAACCGCACGATTAACATATTGGGCACGCGGATTACACGTGGCCAACCATCGCACACCATTTCTACCCTCAGCATCACCCAGAATACCATATTTCATGCGGGAACAAAATGCAAAGCAATTAACGTTTCTTTCCGAGACCATACGCTCACACTCAATTCTTTCATTGCTCCGAGGATCTAGCTCTGCAATCTCTTGCAAGATCTTATTATCGTCGCCTTTTAATCTCCAGTAAAAACAGTCCCAATACTTATTAATGCCGCCGTTTGCGTTTTTACACTGCAACCTAATCGTAGAATAGTTTCCAACCGCAACACCGGTGTCCATGTACACAAAATTCGACATCTCCTCGGTGTTGGACAATTGATTGCCTTTACTCCAATCAATGGCTTTTGAACTTGCCAACGAAAAAATTTTGGTTTCTCCAGCTTTGAAATCCGTGGAAAATTTTAATTTTAAGATGGGCGACACATCATTTGCAAGCTTAGTATCTACCAAGCTCCGTGCCGTTAAATGCATAAAGCTCTGCTGGGCGTTGCTAAATCCAAGCAGCGTCAACCCAATCGTATTGGCGGGATCATTATAGGGCACACACAGTTCCAGTATATAATTTGCCGGTTGCAGGTCGATATCATATGGGTTCCAAAGCACAATTTGTGGAACAAAAGTAAATGCAAAATTTCCATCAATGATAGCTACTCCAATATTGACATTCAACTGCACCATTAAAGGATAAATTCCATGTATTGTTGCTAGCTGTAGATCGTTTCCGGGGGAAATTAGGGTTGCTCCGTCGTAATTTTTGAACATTTGAGGCCGGAACATTGGGTCTGTGGCGAACACAGGCATACGACTGTTCTTAAATTTATTGGGCAGATCAAAAAATGATAGCAAAAAATCCAACGTGGGAACATAGGCTGGTAGTTCCGTTTGTGGAACAAATAAATATCGACTGGAATCTTTATAATTTTCCATCTGCGATAAGTCTTGGCGCAAACCTCCTCGTTTAGCATCACTCAAAACTCCCAGGGAATGTAAGGTAAAAATGTGCTTGTTCCGTGAAAAAATCTTCGGAATAGATTGCCACACACATGAAAGTTGTTCTGGAAAATCAATCTTGGTAAGCATAAAATTATTTTTTATCCAGTTATTTTTCCCAAAAATCCCGTCAACGTCAAACGTCTGCGGACAACAGTAACGAATTTTCCTAGCCCTAAAATTAGAATACTGTGAATACCTATCGACCAAGTTGATTTTAATTTTTTGACTTTCATCGGATATCCAAAAGCCATATTGACCGACTATCCTATTGGAATTTTTTAGATCAACTAATTTGACATAAACATCATCGCCAATGTCAGAAGAAAAAACTTTTTCTTCCTTCCCAATTCTGTCGTAAAAAATAGAATCAAAACTTTCTGAATCTTCATTGGATACCAACCACCCAAGAAAATTTTGCCCGTCATCAGATTTTGTCTCGGAAGTATCCCAAACACCGACATAGTACTTTCTACCCTTACTCACATTACTAATTGGACTAACAAAAGCTGTCGCACAGGTATCACATCCCGTGAGTTTTTGTAGTTTTTCAATCGCCAAACCGAGAGCGAACAAAGCCATATCTTTAGCCATATCGACATTTGTTTCCTTCCTTAGGTGCAAAATTTCTATGTAATTAAGGGTGCTGATATTTGTAAAAATTCCTCCGATGAGCAATAAAACTAGTACTACGAAAATCAGTGCTACTCCCCTATCATTTCGAACCATTACTTTAAGCATACTAATGTCCTTAATGTCCTCAACAAACCATTTTAAGTTTTAATTTTTACAGAAATTTGAAACCTAAATTCCCGCAGGAAAGCACAGTAGTCCAATGGCCAATTTACGTGATTTCATGGTCATGGAATTCTGCTACTTGCTTTACGGTAACTCCAATATGATATCAAATATCCCAGGGAAATTTACTTGTTCCTTTGGAAAAAGGTAAACTATTGATAAATCAGTGCGTTAGGATTCTCTTTTAGTAACATGGTTTGCCAAAGGGATTCTTCCCGTTCCGTTGAACCTAACAATTGCTTAGGAGAGCCTACCACCCATAGGCCTTTGTTTACATCATTGTAAATGTGTCGATCGAATTTACAATATCCAAGAAAAGCCCGAAATTGAATATTGTTGTTTGTCTCTTCCAGTCTGAAAGCCTCTTCTGGGGTAATCATGTGATAAATCTCAAAAACTTTTCGTCTATCGTCAAATACCCAAGCTGTCAGGATGACCGTCGAATTTCCATGGGGGCCACCTTGATAGACAGGAACATTGCTGATGGGCGAATCTTCAAACTTTTTCCCTAAAGCTTTTAGCATAACATTTAATGGACGATTCAAGATTACCCCCGTAATACTATTTCCAGTGTCAGATTCCACAAATAGTATGGTTTTCTCAAACTGCTTATCTTCCAATATGGGATGTGCAATAAGCATTTTGCCTGCCAATGATCCTGCTACTTTTTCTGTCAGCCTGGCGAATGTTTTATTTTCCATGGAGCTATATATTTTATATTTTATTAAAAATTTTTAAATCAAAAACTTTAAAGATAATTTTTTCATACGTTTTCATAAACAATCATTTGAAACTTCAATTTTACCGATATCATTATCTCGAAACCCCATGGTTAGTCGGCAAATGAGGGAAAAATAGGGTGATGAAAAAAGAATAGATTTTTTGAAATATTGAAATGGCATGGTTTTGAGTATAAAAATATAAACAATAGGTCGCCGCTGATAAAATAAAGGTTTTAAAAATTAAAGCATGATTTGCTGGTGACTTTCACTGGTAGTCCCTATGATAAATTTTTATCAAAACATATTTGTGTTTCGTTATTTTTTAGTTGCGATTTAAAGATAATAGCTATTAACTAATGACAGTTTTATGAAGTATTTGAAGTTATTAGTGACAAAAAGAGATGAGTTTGGCCGTGGTTCAATAGGAAGGTTGCGTGCATCCGGAAAAGTTCCTGCCGTTGTATACGGGCACTCTGGAACGACGGCACTGACAGTCGATGAAAAGGATTTGAAGATACTCTTAAAAGAGAAGGGACATTCTGCATCTTTGGTAAACGTTGAGATAAAGGGAGACAGAGTATACCTCTCTGATATTGCTGATATTCAGCGAGATCCAGTAACCGACAAGTTTCTTCACATAGATTTCCATGAAGTTTTACAATCGGAAAAAATGACCACCGTTGTTCCCATTGAATTTTTTGGAGAATCTATTGGGGTTAAACAGAACGGCGGAGTTCTAGACATTGCTCGCCATGAAGTTACTGTAAAGTGCTTGCCTGCCGACCTTCCATCATCCATACGTGTAGATGTTAGTGGTTTAGACATTGGAACAATTGTACACTTAGGTGATCTTGTAATACCAAGTGGAGTTGAATTGGTCGGAGATTCGGCTTCACCAGTTGCTTCATGTAATTCCATTGCCACCGAAGAAGCCAAGAAAACAGTCACTGCAGAAATACCAGCCACCGAGGAGGTTGCTCAAAAGGCAGAATAGTGAAAAATTATGGCTGATAGCCTAATAATTGGATTGGGCAATCCGGGCACAGAGTATGATTTGACTCGACACAATCTAGGTTTTGCTGTTGTTAATACGTTTATAAGTGAAAAGAAGTTGCGCTGGACCCTAGACAAAAGACATAAAGCTTATACGGCTAAATATTCCATGGATACAAAACTAGTGATTTTGGCCAAACCGGCAACATACATGAACGAAAGCGGTACTGCTGTTCTAAAATTGTGTAGTTACTACAAAATCCCTGCCACAAAGGTCATAATTATCTATGATGATATAGCATTCCCCGTCGGAGACTTTAGAATTCATGGCAGAGAAGGAACGGGCGGACACAATGGTGTCGGCGATATTTTATCAAAAATTGGGGTAGGTTTTATACGATATAGGATTGGAATTGGAGGAAAATTTCATCCACAAATGGATCTCAAAGACTACGTTTTAAGCAAATTCTCTACCCATGAATTGCAAACCTTAAAAGACACAATGCCAAAAATATTAGAGTATTTACAACTACTGCTTGACAAAGGGCTCGAATATACCATGAATCTAGCAAATCGAAAAAGTTTAGGGTGATATGAGGAAATATACTGCAAGTTTTATATTAGACATGCGCGGATGTCCAGACACAGTCGATGCGGTAATGAAACGACTATCCGGCATTATAACCGATCTCGGAGGAAAAATTGAAGCGGCTGAAAATCTAGGGCAAAAAAATTTCGAACGGGTAGTTAATAAAAATTTTCCAAGCGGAATGTATGTGCAGTTCTTATTTGAAGGAGTTCCTTCCATAGCTGAAGGAATAAGAGCAAAACTTAGGCTGGATAAAACCATCAATAGGCTTTTAATAGAGTCCACAAGGTAATTATTTTAATCATGGCCTCTTTCAACAAAGTAATTTTAATGGGAAATTTTACCCGTGATCCCGAGTTAAGAGTAACCCAGCAGGGAACTTCCATTTGTAAGTTTTCAGTGGCCGTTAGCCGACAAACAAAATCGGCGGATGGAACAATGAAGGAAGAAACAGCATTTGTCGATGTTGATGCATTTGGGAAGCAAGCTGAAGTTATTGGCAAATATTTTATTAAGGGACGTCCGATCTTACTCGAAGGTCGACTAAGGTTAGATCAGTGGGAAAGCCAATCTGGCGAAAAACGTAGTAAACTCGGTGTGGTGTTGGAAAATTTTCAGTTCGTGGGATCTCGTGCCGATGCTGAAGAAAGTAGTACCGCGCCGTTACAAAATACTTCCGAATCTCACCAAGAACCCATCGACCAATTGGTAGAGGATTTATCACAAAATAAAGCAGCAAAGCACAAACCAGCGTATACCAATGTACAATTGGACGAAGATGTTCCCTTTTAAAGAGTAAATTTATGGCAACGACCGAAATATTATTGTTGAAACATGTACAATCCCTTGGTGCAGAAGGAGATCGAATTAGAGTTAAGGCTGGGTATGCCCGAAATTTTCTTTTTCCCAATGAAATTGCGGTGCCAATGACAAAAGCTAACAAAAAGCAAATGGAAGCTTTACAAAAGGCTCGGGCGATGCGTGAAAAATTGAACCTTGAACAATCCCAGGCGCTACTGGAAAAGCTTTCCAGCGTATCCTTAGCCATTGTGGTTAAAACCGGTGACAATGGAAAGATGTTCGGAGCCGTGACCGCCAAGGAAATCTCTAGCGGTCTCGAACAAAAAGGCCTGGAGATAGATAGGAAAAAAATACACTTCGCTTCTCCAGTGAAAGAGATTGGTCGTCATAGGGCATTAATCAAATTACACGATACAATTACATTCGATTTATATTTTGATGTCGTATCCGAAAACCCCATAAACTAATATAGTTTTGTATGGTTTCGAGCGTAGAGCTCCCCTTCGGGAACGGCTGAGGGTTATGAATTCCAGTAGAAAAGCTAAACAGTTTGATAATTCTGTCGTTTGCGAACATTTCACCGGTCGTGCTCAGCCGCATAGCGTTGACTTTGAACAAGCACTGTTAGCTTGTTGCATAATCGAAGGAGGACAGGATAGCATAACTTTTAGTTTACAAAGTAGAATTTCTGCCGACTCATTCTATCTGCCTGCCCATAAGATATTGTGGGAAACCATAGTTAATATTTACGAAGAAGGAATTCCCGTTAATGAAATTTTCTTAGCAGATCGCCTAAAATCCATAGGAAAACTGGATTCTATTGGGGGTATAAATTTTATTAATAGAATTTGTGACCGGATCGATACTCCAGCACATATCGTGCATTATGTGAAACGCGTGCGAGATTTGGAGCTTACTAGGCGTATAATCACAGCATCCGTAAAGAACATTGAGCGTGCATATGGTGAAACGGATGAACTTGATGGTTTCATAGAAAAGGCAGAAAATGAAATATTTGCCATAAGCTCAGATCGCATTTCTGACTGTGCCGTTCCAATAAAAAAATCTATTACTTCGGCGATTAATACCATTCAGTTGATGCTACATCACCGGGGAGAATTAACAGGTTTACCATCCGGATTCACAGACTTGGACAGGATGACATTCGGATTTAGGCCAAGCGAAATGATTGTGATAGCTGCTCGGCCATCGATGGGAAAAACTAGCCTAGCAATGAATATTGCTGAAAATGCCATTGTGCCGAAAAAAGGACGTACTCCCAAAAAAGTTTTATTTTTTAGCCTGGAAATGAGCTCTGAACAACTGGCTTTGCGTATGTTGTGTGGCCGGGCAGGAGTAAATATGACCAAATTGCACGATGGATTCATTCCCAAGAGTGCAAGTGAATCCTTGTTGGAGGTAGCTAAAGAGCTTCAAGCGGCACCATTGTGGATAGACGAGTCGACCAATTTGACTATTTTAGAGATGCGGGCCAAAGCACGTAGGATGCATAGTAAAGAACACATTGATCTGATTGTAATAGATTATCTACAACTTGTTAACGGTGATAGCAGGATACCACGGGAACAACAAATTTCTGAAATTTCACGTGGGATAAAAGCCATGGCAAAGGAATTAAAAATTCCTGTGATTGTTTTAAGTCAGCTGAATCGGGATTCGGAAAAGGAAAGACGTCAACCCAAATTGTCTGACTTGCGAGAATCTGGAGCAATTGAACAGGATGCAGATGTTGTATTGATATTGACCAAGCAAATTAATTCTTCCGATAACGACGCTGACAATGATTTTGACGGAAATACCGTTGTACGCGACTTAGTAGTTGCAAAACACCGGAATGGTCCTATTGGTGTTGTTCCACTGGTGTTCGTACGGAGCCTGACAAGATTTGAAAGTTATGTAGATGAAAATATTTGCGAATGAGAATGCTACCATGATTAGAAAAATAGTGATATTCATACCAATTTACTTGATATTATTAGGGCCATGCCAAAAGGTGTTTTCCGAAGACGTATTGAATGGTCCCAACATTGTTAAAAGTATAGAGTATAAGTGTTGTGGCTCCGAATTAAACATCAGCCAAGATGTCATTGCATCGTACATACTTTTAAAAGAAGGAGAAGAATTTTCTCCATTTCTGGCGGATGCCTCTTTGAAATCGTTATACACGAGTGGAAAATTTGAACACGTGTCCGTCAAGGTTGATGAGATTGTGGGAACCAATGACTATAGGGTAACATTTTCACTGACTCCCAAGGTCCAGGTCGAATCGATTGAGTTTATAGGAAACAAAAAATTTAAATCTAAGGTTTTGCTAAAAAAAATATCAACCAAAGCTAAAGCAGGGTTATCAAAGGGAACTTTGAAATCGGATGAGGAAGCTCTGGTAAAATTTTACAATGACAAAGGCTATCCCTATGCCAGCGTATCCTATGAGACTGTCAACGTAAGTGATGCCATCCAGAGCAAAGTAATATTCAACATCGTTGAGGGTCAAAAATTCCGCATTGGAAAAATTAAATTTATTGGCAATGATGTGGTAAAAGAATCCGAACTCCTAAAAGCTATACGTACAAAAAGATGGACGTTGTTTTCTATTTTTAAGAAAACAGGGTTATATCGCCCTGATGACTTTAATGCTGACCTCGGAACAATTAAAACAATTTTTCGTAACTACGGTTATCTGGATGTTGAAATCGACGAAGGGAGGATTACCTATGAGAACAGTCGAAAAAACACTTTAATCATATCCATTCCAATACATACGGGCCAAAAATATTATGTGGGAACAGTAACAATAATGGGGAACAATCTATACGAAACCAAAGAGATAGAAGAAATTCTTTCCATTCGAAGTATGGATGTGTTTTCGCCCGCCGAGATTGATGCTGCCTGTGACAGGATCATCGATTTTTACGGTCAATCTGGATATATTAATACAAATATCCACGTAAACAAGAAAGCAAATTTGACATCAGATAGGATAGACCTTGAATTTTTAGTCAACGAATCTGCAAAATGTTTCGTGGATGAAATTGAAATTCATGGAAATTCTAAGACCAAAAACAAGGTAATTTTACGTGAGTTAGCATTAGCTCCTGGTGACCCATTTGATCTTGTGAGAATGAAAAATAGCAGATCAAGGCTAATGAACACGGGGTACTTTTCTTTTGTTGATATTTCTCCAGTTAACACCAAAGTGCCAGAAAAAAAGGACATTCACATAGATGTAAAAGAAGCCAATACTGGCAAAGCTGGCTTGGGTGGTGGAATTAGTACTGGAGGAGAAATAGTTGGATTTATAGAATTTAGCCAGAGAAATTTTGATATCAATAGCCAAAACAAGCAATTTCAAGGTGGCGGTCAAAAATTTCGTTCACGCTTACAAATTGGAAAACATACATTGTCGGCGGATGTCAATTTTGAAGAACCATGGTGGTATGACCGCGAGCTCGCCATAGGAACAAATTTATTTTGCCATAAAACTTCCTACGATCGAAAGCTACAAGATTATTCGGGTGCAGATTATAGTCAAGATCGTGTGGGGGGAGAAATATATTTGCGGAAACGTATTTTTGATTTTTGGGAAGGGAAATTGACCTATGGTTTGGAATCCGTTAAAATTTATAGCATTTCCAAATGTGCACCAAAAGCTTTCTTCGACAGAGAAGGAAATACCACCATTTCCAAGGTAACATTTTCCCTAGAACGAGATACCCGCAATAATTTCATATACCCTACGACGGGTTCCAGGATTGGTGCTACCACAGAGCTTGCTGGAGGTCCATTTTTAGGCCAAACAAAGTATGTAAAATTTTATACATATGGAATAAAGCATTGGTTAGTTTTCGATACTGCCCAACAAGTATTTTCAATAATTGGGCAAGTTGGTACGATAATTCCTTATGGTGGCGGCACAACGCCATTCTTTGATCGGTTTTATTTGGGCGGTCAAAATTTCATGAAAGGATTTAAAGGTCATGACATTGGTCCCAAAGAGAATGGTACGGGTGTCGGTGGTAACACATTTACCTATGGAGCTCTCGAATATTGTTTTAAGATCATGGACCCTATTAGATTTTATCTGTTCGCCGAAGTGGGCTTTATTAATCAAAGGGAATGGAATTTTTCCGTAAAAAATTATAATACAGACGTTGGATTTGGGCTAAAAATATCCATCATGAATGTTCCACTTAGGCTTGATTTCGGATTTCCTATTCATGGGGAAGGAAATAATAAGCATGGTATGCGGTTCAACTATTCATTCGGAACGGCATTTTAGTAAAAGTACCACAGTGGGAAGCGTGCTTGTTAAAATGACAAATGTTTTGATGAACGATGGGTACGGTGTATATCACTTACCTTGTGCAAAGGTGAATTTGCCATTGTTGGGCGTGGCAATGTTAATGGGTTACGATATGGCTTTCCGCAAGATTGTACTTGTAAAAACGCGGCTCCTAAGCAATATGGCATATGTAAGTTGCATCCATGAATAAATTTTTAAAAGCATTTTGTAGTATATTGGCCGTGTGTATCCCATTCGTTGGGCAAGGATCCCTCCTTCGAGCCATATCTGTTACCGAAGCTGAGAATGGTTTGTTTCCGACTCGGACAATGCGGGCAGAAACCATATACATGGTGCGCTGTATGGAAGAATTACATTTGGAGCACAAAACCATCTCCTTACTCGACAATAGGACAATTATGATCGAGTTTTTGTCGGAATTGGACCCCGGGAAGATGATATTTTTACAAAAGGATGTCGACGGCTTGGTGAAAAAATTTGTGCCGACACTCGATGTTTTCGTAAGTGGCGGTAGTCTTATGCCTGCATTTAATGCTTTTGAAAAATTCAGAACACTTTTCTATTCCCGAATGGATTGGGTGTTGGCTAAGTTGGACAAGGGGTTTAATTTTTCTAAAGATGATGTCATTGTGCCGAATAGGAAGAATTACAACTGGCCACAGACAGAGGAAGAGGCAAATGTTTTATGGAAAAAACGTTTAAAGTTTGATGTTTTAAACGAGGCAATGAGCCTGTACAAACTAGATAAGCCAAAGGACAAAAATGATGACCTTTCCAACGAAACATTTACCCAAATAGAAAATATAGAGGAGAAGTGCAATCAACCCACGGAGGATGACATCGAAAAAAAATTGGAGGAGGCGACAAAGAATGTCAAACGGCGCTATGAAAATCTGCGGAGGACATATAAAGATTTAGATTCTTGGGTGCTCCAAGAAATGTTTTTAAATAGCATTTCAAAGATGTATGATCCACATACAAGTTTTTTGTCAAAGGATTCTTTTGAGGATTTAAGTACTCATATTCACAACTCATTAATTGGGATAGGTGCTGAGTTACGGGATGAGAACGGTGTATGTACGATTAATAAACTGATCCCAGGAGGTCCGGCCAAATTATCTGGTGAAATCAAAGTCGGTGATAAAATTATCGCAGTTGCCCAGGGCGATGATGGCGAGTTTGTGGATATAGTTGGGCTCAGACTGTATAAAACGGTTAAACTGTTGCGTGGGAAAAAGAACACCGTCGTTCGTGTTAAATTGGAGACGGTATCGGGGGATGCCAAAGTCGTTAGATTAGTTCGAGATAATGTTAAACTGAATGCTACGAGGGCAAAAGCTAAATATTTTGAACTGAAGCGAGATGATGATATGGTAAAAATTGGAGTGATAGAATTACCATCTTTTTATGGCGATGCAAATCAAAATGATGAACAGTGTACATATGCGGATAAGGACATAAAAACACTATTGGAAGTGTTGAAAAGCAGAGGGATCGATGGGTTAATTTTAGACCTCCGTCAAAATGGAGGTGGGTTGCTAAATCAAGCGGTCTCAGTTGCGGGCTTATTCATAAAGACGGGACCGATAGTACAAGTGAAAGATTCATTCGGCAAAATAGAGCAGTTTTATGATGAAGATGAGTCCATTGCTTGGGAAGGACCATTGATAATCCTATCTTCATCGATGAGTGCATCGGCATCGGAAATTTTAATAGGAGCATTACACGATCACAGACGTGCTATAATTGTGGGAGCAAAAGCTACGTATGGAAAGGGAAGTGTTCAAGTGGTGCTGGACATGAATACGTTTTTTAATTCTCTAAACGGAAATAAAGACCTTGGAGCGGCATATATTACGGTACAAAAATGGTATTTACCGACCGGTACTTCAATGCAGTTAAAAGGTGTACCCGCCGATATAAAATTACCTAGCCTCGACGAATGTTTCCACAAACGGGAAGCGGATTATCCATGGGCACTAAGCTACGACACAATTACTCCGATCGAATTTGACTATGACAGTGGACTCAAAAACAACCAATGTTATGTGTCCGATGACTTGATTCTTAGCCTCTCTGAGAATTCAAAAGCTCGCCAGAAGTCTTTGAAAGAATTTACAACGTGGGATGAGCGAATAAAACATTATGACGGAATTGTCAATAGAAAAGAATTTCCGCTAAAAATTGCTACTCGAATTGAGGAAAATAAACTGGAAGATGCTTTCAAACATGCGATGAACAAGGAAATCGAAATGTTAGGCAAACTTCAAAACTATTACTGTGAAGATATCATGCTACCCGACATCGTGTGTGACGACAACACTGACACGGAAGAAGAGCCAGAAGAAGATATTGATGGCATAATGATTTTTGATACAAATTTGAGGGAATGTTTAAGAATTATTGCCGATTGGATATGGATAGAAGATTTGCAAGTCAGACCTCCAAATTTGGACCCTTCCCATGAACAAAGTTTGAAGGCTCAGACTTTATTAAAATAAATGAGTATTCTCGATACCATACATGCTCCACATGATGTCAAGGTTCTAAATAGGGATCAGCTGAAAGAGTTGGCAAAAGAAATTCGCCAAACATTGATAAATGTGACAGCGACCAATGGGGGACATTTAGCTTCCAATCTCGGGATAGTGGAACTTACGATAGCATTGCATCGCGTTTTTGACTCTCCCCGCGATAGGTTTGTTTTTGATGTTTCCCACCAAACCTATGTACACAAACTGTTGACCGGAAGGAATGACGCCAAGTTTCGTCAAATCAGGATGGAAGGTGGGTATAGCGGCTTTTCAGATCCAACCGAGAGCGAACATGATACTTTTATTGCCGGACATGCGGGGACAGCGTTATCGGTTGCCCTCGGATTTGCCTATGCCAGAGATCGCATTGGTGATCACAAAAATAGTCATATCGTTGCCATTCTCGGTGATGCTTCATTAACATGCGGAATGACACTGGAAGCGTTGAATAACCTAACAAGGACAACAAAAAAATTGATCGTGGTCGTTAATGATAATAAATTCTCGATAGACGAAAATGTTGGAGCCATATCCATCTATTTAAATAAAATTCTCATAAGTGGATTTTACAAAACCGTTACCAATTCAATAAAAAAGATATTGGGCCGTGGAAAGTTTGGAAAAGCCATTGTGCGAGGCGTACGCAAACTGAAATGTGCCATTAAAAGTATAATTTTACCAACTTCCTACTTTGAATACTACGGCTTGCGGTATTTTGGTCCCATCGATGGACACGACACCGCTAAGCTGGAAGAGATTTTGGAATTTTGTAAACTTTCAAAGATTCCAACCCTTGTCCATGTGAAAACCATAAAAGGCAATGGATATGCGGATGCCATACACTTTCCTGAAACGTTTCATAGGGTTGAACCAGAGAGGATAGGCGCTACCACTTTACAGCCGAATGAGGTCTTCTATGGAGAAATTTTAGGTAAAGAACTTACAAAACTAGCGCAGAAAGACAGAACCATCGTAGGTGTGGTGGCTGCAATGGCGCGTGGCACAGGATTGTCATACCTAAGAGATCATTTTTGGGACCAATACGTTGATGTAGGAATTGCCGAGGAACATGCTGTGACATTTTCAGCTGCACTGGCCAAATGTGGTATGCGCCCTGTTTGTGCAATATATTCCACATTTTTGCAACGTGCGTTTGACCAGGTGTTGCACGATGTATGTTTGCAAAATTTGCCGGTGGTGTTTTGTATAGATCGTGCTGGAATTGCATTGCATGATGGAATGACACATCATGGAATATTTGATCTGTCATATTTGAGACTGATTCCCAATGCGGTTATTTTACAACCCAAAAATATTCAAGAATTTGTAAATGCATTGCATTCTGCTTTCAAATGGCACCGTCCCGTTTTCCTAAGATATCCCAAATCTTGTAATCGAAATACGGATCTGGATGTCTTAAATTTTTCGCAATATTTGCAGCTTGGCAAGGCAGAAAAAATTATCGAAGGTCGGAAAGTTTGTTTCCTTGCACTAGGTAATATGGTAGATTTAGCACATAAAATTTGCAAAGAGCTAGAGAATTTTGGCATTCAAGCTGGGATCATAAACATGATATTTGTTAAACCCTTGGATGAAGAAATGTTGAGAGAGATTGCTCAAGATTATGAATTTGTCGTAACACTCGAAGATAATGTTTTGATGGGAGGATTCGGGAGCGCCGTTTTAGAATTTTACAACGACAATGGTATAAAAATCAACGTCTTGCGCCATGGTTGGCCCGACAACTTTATAAAACATGGCACGTCCCTCGATGTTCTACGCTCGAAATATGGCCTATCGGCAATAGATATTGCCAATAAAGTACTATCCACCTTGAATGCTTACACTCCTTGAAATATGCAATCTGTGAATTACCGCTTAAGAGCATATCAATTGGATCGAAGAAAAAACGTTGTTAAGGTTATTCAAGCAACCACTTTGCAAACTCAAAAAGTGATGGAAAAATCTTAATGTTTTTACATGTTGGATGCTTAGAAAAAAATGTTTTTGCTCCGTCATTGGATGTAATTAAAACGGCATTGATTTGTGCATTTAGGCCAGCAAAGATATCGCTTTCTTTGTCCCCCACCATGTAACAATTTTCTCTTTGAAGGTCGAATTGTTCTATCATGTCGACAATAAACTTTGGAGATGGCTTTCTGTAAATCGGAACATCATCGGGAGATTCTGGGGCTATGCAAATTGCATCGAACAAATTCGGTCCTTGGTCCAATAGTTTCTCCATGCGCAAGTTACATTTGAATACATCATCCATCGTAATTATCCCTCGTGCCACTCCGCTTTGGTTGCTAAACAGGAACAACATGCATTGCGCCGATTTCAAACTTGAAATGGCATCTTTGGCCTTAGGCAATAACTCAACATCATTTGGGTCTTTGAGATAATTTTTATCAACGATAATCGTACCATCCCTATCAAAGAAAATAGCTGTTTTGGCAGTTACCGTTGTCTTCACAGTGAAACTTTATCCGTTTTAAGCGATGGTTTTCCCATTAATTTGTAAATTTTTAAATTGAATGCCATGGGCAATACCATACTAGCCAATATTTGGCACATAAATGTGGGAGGCAAGGGTGATGTGTTTTTTTTGTAGATAAAAACAAGTGGCGTAATCGTCAAAAACACCATTGCCGATATTATGAAAATAGCGGCAAAGTAATTTTTTTCAAACAGCTCTTCGAGGTTTTTGAAGGAATCGGTCTTAGTATCTTTATACAAAGCAGTTGTAACCTGGGTGGTAATGGCCATAAAGATTCCTTGCGTAATTGCTAACGGTGTGATCAAATCAAATTTTTCCATTGGTAAATACATGGTAAAAAACCAAATATATCCGCTTTGCCAACATGCCATATATGCCATTAGCGCACGCAGTTTTGTTTTTGTAAAAAACAAAATGGGAACGAATCCTAACGTACTATACACCATTATGGACAAAAGAAAATTAATTATGGTATTTCCTCTCATGGAAACCAATGGTCCTATGGTTGATAGAAAAAATAGAACCATGATTGGGCGTATGATAATCAACCAGGTATTTAAAAACAGCGAGGGCGCCCGTGAAAAAAAAGAATCGATCCAGCTGCTTAGCGGATATGTGGACATTAATATTCCAAATCCAAGGATATATAATACGTTCGCACTGATGTGCCACCTCATGCTTTGGGATAGTATGCTTGCACAAGTACACAAAACGAGCGCAAAAAAATGGCAGGCTGCAAATTTTTTTGCAACATATCTCGTGTCTCCATATCCATGTACTAATAGCAGAACACTCCACAAAATAGCCAATAGCCCAATAAAATTCTGTAAGTTATTGACTGCACAACAAAATATCAAAAGCATAAACAATGGAAACTGTTTACCACAATAAGTTAGGCAAAGAGCGTTACTGTGTTTCGCATTATTTACGCCCCTTGGATCCAACATCAATGCACTCCCCATGAACATCAAAGCAACCATGCTCGCTAACATTAGGATCGAATGCCTAATGGGTATTTGTATCATCGTGTCTCGTCCTAAATAATTTGACGTTATATTTACACATACTTGATACGTACGCGGCTAACATAGCTAAAAATGAAAATATACCAACGCAAATACACTCCAACAGCCATTTAATTATTACCCGATCCGTAAAGTCGCAAAATTTTACTATCTTCTTTAATATCATCGCCTCAGTTCGTATCGTATGCCCTATCACCAAAATCTCCAAGGCCAGGGAAAATAAATTTATGTTCATCCAGCCTTTCATCAACTGCAGCCGTGTAAATTGGAATGTCAGGAAATAAATTTTCCAAATGCCTTATGCCTTCCGGTGATGCGATCATAGAGACCATGACAACATCATTGGGGTTCTGCTGCGATACGGTTTCTAATGCTAACTCGGCTGAATGTCCCGTTGCCAACATTGGGTCAATCACGATCACAAATTTATCCTTCAGGTCTGGCAATTTGCAGTAGTATTTTCGAGCCAACGCTGTTGTTTCGTCGCGCTCCATCCCAATATATCCTATGGACACGTCCTGTAATATGTCTATTGCTGGCTGCAACATAAGTAATCCTGCTCTCAAAATTGGCACAACCACGATGGACTGATCCAAGTCAGTACCATCGAAATCCGCCAGTGGGGTTTTCACATTTTTCAGCTTGGTTTTTAGTCCCCGGGTTGCTTCAATCAATAGAAAATAAGTCAACTGTTTACCCAATTCACGAAACCTTGCCGCTGGAGTATTTTTATCACGCAAATCTGTCAAAATCTTATTTGCAAGGGGATGTCCTAATACGTGTAGTGTCATCTGCATACCCATGGAAAAATTTTTAAAGAAATAAGCAATGGATTTTTTAGAAAATATTCATCCTATGCCCCAATTTACAAATATTTCAAAGTAGACTATGGATTTGACTTCTCTTTAAAATTTTTTAAAAATTCAGCAAAATCGACCATGCTATCGGCATGAAAAGTGAAACTTTTTCCCTCCAATATATACGCTAAAGAGATTTTTTGGGAGTGAAGAAAGAGACGGTAGTTTTCGAAATTTTTCCGAAATACCGCATTGAATCTGGAATCACCATAGGTTTCATCTCCCGCGATTGGTAATGAATTTTGAGAACAATGCACGCGTAACTGGTGGGTCCGTCCGGTGGTAGGGAACAAATTTACAATGCTTAGGGTCACTCCACACGCACGAAAGGATTCGGACCAATGACACTTCGTTTCCGCAAATAGTCCACTTCCCAAAGACATTTTTATGGATTTCCCGACAAAATTTTTATCCAAGCGAGAACGCCAAGTGGCATTTTTATACCTTGGATATCCCTTTACCAGGGCTACATATTGCTTAGATGTTTTCCCGTTTGCAAAGGCGATTCTTACAGCCTCAGCAACTTTTGAAGTCAGCCCAATCAAAATTAACCCAGATACCGGGCTATCCAAACGGTTAAGCAGATATACCTTGCCAAATCCTTCGCAAAGATAGGCCTGTTCTTTGAAATCATAGGGACACATAAAAAGAGCATTCGATTCGCCTCTTTTTGTATTCGGATGAGACAATATATTACATGGTTTTTCTATGGCAACGAGACCATTGCCATCGTTTTGAACAATGGAAGCATTTTTGTGTAAAAATTTCCGCAATCCACTAAACACAATTAATTCGATTCTCCATCGACTGGTAAATCAGCGGGTAAAACGAGCAATTTCCCTTCCAATCCCTTGTGAAAGTCGGAAAAAATATTTTTGCTTGGAGTTGAGCGCAACAATTGTTCCACCATACCCATTTTGGCATCGAGATTATCAACCAAGGCAACAAATACCGCCTCTGGAGTAGCAGGACGTACAACGGCTCCAAACTCGGGATCATTGTGATGGCTTAGAAGAATATGTTCAAGGCGTTCCAAAATTTCACCATCCAATTTATTTTGAATCGCAGCCTTTCGAACGAGCCTGTAACCAAGAATCAGGTGTCCTTGCAAAATTCCTATCTTTGTCCGCTGGGCTACCACGTCGTTGGTATATTCTAAAACCTTTCCTATGTCATGCAATAGCAACCCTGCCATGGCAATATCGTAATTTACAAAAGGATACAGTGGTAGGAGGCTTTTACCTGCTCGAGCGGTATGAACCGTGTGTTCCAATAACCCATTCTTGTATGCATGATGCATGGAAATTCCAGCAGCTTTATCGTAAAAATCTTCCCCGAGTTCTTTTATAGCTTCCGTAGCGGTTAGTCTGAGTTTTTCGTTACCAATGGTCGCAAGCATATCATTTAATCCAGTCCTTAGAGTATCCACACCTTCATCGGCACAGATGGTCATCTTTTGTAAATAATTGCCGCGCACGATTTCATCGTCACTCAGGGCTCGCACAAATGTTATTTCCGGAGAAAATACACCCTTATAATCCTTCGTGATACCCTCCAGAAGGACTATCGCTCCGGATTCTACCGTTTTGAAGAAATTATATGTAGGGGAACTGCCAAAAACTTTACATAGACATGTGGCATTTTTGTCTCCGATGGTAACCGACAAATATTCGGCATTATTTTTGGCTAATTTTGTTTCGACAGACTTTATAACAGCAACAGTACTGAACTTCAAATCACTATCCGAAGATATAATGTCAAGTATGGTCGGATTATTTGCAATATCAATCATGGTGGGGTTTATATTGACATGACAAAATCTTAGCAAGCAAAAAGGTATGGGTGCACTTTGGTATTCCATTTGAAAAAATAATTTTACTATGCCCGTGGATGACAGTTTTGGTGAACACTTTTCATTCTCGATGAGTCAATGTGGGTATAGACTTGAGTAGTAGAAAGATTGGAATGGCCAAGCAATTCCTGCAACAGTCGCAGATCCGCACCTGCATTTAACAAATGAGTCGCATAGGAATGTCTAATCTTGTGGGGCGACAAATCCACTGGGAGGCCCGATGATTGCAAATAAAATTTTAGCCGATATTGTATTTCTCGGACAGTTAATAGCTTCCCATTGTGTTCGAGAAGTAGTTTTTGCAATGGCATTGATCGGTTGCTTAGATATTGTTTTATGGCATTGCTTGCTGCCAAAGGGAATGGACATATGCGCTCCTTATTCCTTTTTCCAAGGACTTTCAATGCACAGTTATCAAAATCAATGTCACCGATCCTAATATTCCTAAGTTCACTGATGCGTAGCCCAGCACCATAGAAAAGTTCTAAAATCATAATATCGCGGAGTGCAATTCGCTGTGTAATTTTTTTGTTGTTTAGTGCGACTAGGGGTGCTGCTAGCAAAGCTTTTATCTGTGACAGTGTAAAAATTTTTGGCAGTGCTTTTTCAAGTTTTGGAGTAATCAGTTCAAGGGCAGGATTTATTTCAAGGTGTTTATTTTCATATAAAAATCCAAAAAGTGAGCGCAATGCAGAAACATGGTTATGGACTGTTGTTCGCTTCCGATTTCTTTGTTCTTCGATTATGAAATCTTGTAAATCCCGATGAGATACCTTCGAAAAATCAATGGCACAATTCTTAAATTTCCAATCAATGAATACATCAATGGCATTTTTATAGGTAGCCAAGGTAGTAGAAGAAAACCTGCGTTCGCTACGAATATACTCGTAATACTGCACTAGGCTTTTATTTTCTGTCTGTAACATTAGGTTATTGCAACTATCAAATGAATTTTTCGATTGCCCGACAAGCTTTTGTTGTCAAAATCTCGACGATGTCTATCCGAGCACGATTAAAATACTTTTGGGAAATACGCAATTTTCGTAGTATCGCCGATGAAATTTACAAAGATTTTCCATTTTTTTATCTATCTCCGAAGGAATTCCGTGATCGATGCTGGATTTTACAATGCTGTGGAGCAGGAATTGTTCTAGGGTATGCGAAAGAAAATTTTGATGTCCGAATAATACGTGTTTTCGGGGATGAAAGCTGTGAATGTAAATATGAAATGCTGCCTCTTGGACATTTTGGTGAAATAGTTTTCAGAGATTCGACTCTGCCTGATTTTACACATACGGGACTATATGGTTTTATAGACCAACGTGGTAGAATTTGGTGCTGTGGTAGGATCTCTGATACGATAGATGTCGATGGAAAAAAATATTTCCCTTACTGTATAGAATCCTTATTCGAACAGCTGTGGTGGATAAAATATGCCCAATTGGGGTCCGAGAAACGAGGGAATTGTATTGAGCTGACAATCACCATTTTTCCTAGAAAATTTCTACACTTGCTCGTCAAAACTTTTGAAAAGCTTTTTTTGGCAAAACTCAAAAATTTCTCAAAGAAGTTCAAGTTGACCTCAAATATAAAAAGTTTTTCCATTGGAAAGATTACCGACTGAGAAATTTAGTTTTTATTGTTTGCAACTTAAAAGCGAATATGGTTTCGTAGTACAATGAAAGATTTATTGGCAAAAATTGTAGGGCTCAAGGTATTGGTTATCGGAGATATCATGCTGGACCATTATGTGATTGGTGATACGGTAAGAATTTCTCCGGAGGCTCCCGTTCCCGTTGTTGCCGTTGAGAATGACAAATATGCTCTTGGAGCTGCTGCCAATGTTGCGCTCAATGTTGCTCAATTGGGATGTCATACGGAAGTCGTAGGGAAGATTGGTATGGATGATATGGGAGGATTAATAAAAAATTTGTTTCGAGAGAATAAAATCCATTTTGATCCAAAATTTGAGAGTGCGACCATCGATACGATTACAAAATCTCGTGTTGTGGTTAGAGGTCAACAATTATGCCGCATTGATCGTGAAAATAGGAAGTTGAACTATGAAATAGCCGATGCCAATCTGATCAATGAAATTTGCGAAAAAATTCAGTCTGTAAATGCAGTGATTTTTTCCGATTATGCCAAGGGAACAATTTCCAATCTCAACATTTCAAAATTTGTCGATGCGGCGAATGTGAAAGATATTTTTACTGCAATGGATCCCAAGCCTATTAATAAATTGAATTTTTCTGGCATATCACTTATTACTCCCAACAAAATGGAATCTGTCCAGCTTGCAGGGCTTGAAATAGAGCCACATGATGAACCACCTTGGAAAAAAATTTGTGATATAATTGATGATAAATATTTACCAAAGAATTTGGTAATTACTTTAGGCGTAGATGGTATGCTCGTACAAAGCATGGATAGGCAAATACTCCGTATCCCAACGTATGCCAAGGAAGTTTTCGATGTTTCGGGTGCCGGTGATACGTCAATTTCCTGCTTGACTGCGGCGCTTACCGTTGGGGCATCACTCATTCAAGCAGCAAAATTTGCCAACATAGCCGCTGGCATTGTTGTTGCCAAGCATGGTACCGCAGCCATATCTGCAAGCGAGCTACTGGGATCTGAAAATGGCCAATTATAGAAATTTAATCCAATACTTCGAGAAAATTTGCCTTAGATCCACGAAATAAATGGTGCTAGGATAGCGAACATTGAAAAACGAGCTGAGTCATTTATTCAACGGGCAAGAAGGAACCTTTATGTTAAGAAACATACCATAGTTTAGCATAGCCATATAACTCCAAAGTCGCCAACTTTTAAAAAAGCGGAATTCTACTGCAACATTCCTCAAAATATATGGATATTTCATAGGGCTTTTCGGTCACAGTCTATCCATCGCGTTTTTTGGATTCGAGAAAAATATTTTTGTTTCCTGTGAAATTACTCTTCTCAGACCAATTAAACCTATGAGATTTGCAATGGCCATGCCCCCTGTTACAATATCTGCCAGTGATAGGATGGAATTAATCCTGAAAAATGGTCCAGCGGCGACGAAAAAAATAAATAGTATTTTGTAGGGTACTACGGCTTTGTTGCCAAAAACAAATTGTGTGCATTGTTCACCGTAGTAATTCCATCCGATGATGGTGGTAAACGCAAACAATACAATACTAAATCCAACTATGAATTTACCAATTTCTGGCATTCCTAATCCATGGCCAAATGCCTGGGATGTCAGCATTGCTCCTTCCACTGGAGAAGATCTGTCCGTTGCAATTAATATAACTAAGCCAGTCATCGTACAAACGACAATACTAAGTAGAGCCCCTGCCATGGATACCAATCCTTGTTTCGCAGGGGAATTGATTTTTGCAGTTGCGGCTGCTATTGCGGCACTCCCTAGCCCTGCCTCATGGGAAAAGATACCACGCCTTGTCCCAACGCTGGCAGCAATCGTGGCGGTGATTCCGGTTCCAGCTCCCAAAATCGATTTTGGAGAAAATGCACCACAAACAATGGAATATAGTGTGTGTGGAAGATGGGTAACATTTGTTGCTAGTACAAGAATTGCAGTCCCAATATAAAATACGGTCATAACGGGTACAATTTTTTCTGCCACAATGGATATCCTTTGTAAACCTCCCATGGTTATCATTCCAACGACAATGATAAGTGCGATCGTTGTAATGATAGTGGGTGTTCCGAAAGACGATAAGGTAACCGCGATGGAATTACTTTGAGCTGTGGTCCCAATCCCAATCAAAGCAACCATCATGCCAAAAAAAGCAAATATTTTTGCTAGCGCCACATTATTCAGCCCTAAATGGATATAATACATGGGTCCACCGGAAACATTGCCATTTTTTTCGATTTTTCTATATTTTATTGCTAAGACACCTTCCGCATACTTGATAGCTAAGCTAAAGAGCGAAGAGACCCACAACCAAAAAAGTGATCCAGGGCCTCCAACGACAACGGCAACTGCTGTACCCACGATATTTCCTGTTCCAAGTGTTGCCGATAGGGATGTGCACAATGATGCAAATATCGAAATATTTCCCGTACTTGTTTTGTCACGGACATTTTCTGCTATCGCATATTTTAAAGACAATTTCAGTTTTGAAAAATCCAACAACTCTAGTTTAAAGGAAAAGTAAATGCCTGTCCCAATTATAAATATGATTAATGGCCATCCCCAGACCAAACTGGCAATTGTATTCAAAAATAATTCTACTTGACCAATGCTGATATCCACAATTCTTCAATTTCAACATTCACAAAAATTTAGTGGCAAAATCTATGAACCACTTTTATGGAAGGGAATCTTGTCTGGCGGTAGCTTTTATGTCAAGGTAAATATTTCCTTCCGATAGCAAAGTCATAGGACTATGCCATATACCTAGAGGCTTTCCTAGGATGTTCTTTCGCTTAGATAAGTTCGGCATTGTTCTTCTTAGACTTACTTCTTCATTCGGAACAAAGTGGACGCGCTGTCCTGCTACGAGACTAATCCCAGCGCTTTTCCATAAAATTGAGTAATGAAGTCATTGCATAATAGGCCAAACATTGTCAACGACTTCTTCGACTGAAATTGAAGATAATTTTTTATCTTTGGCTTGGACCACTACATTATTTTTCGAATCAAGTGGGTAGGGACCAAATCGGTTGGGGTCCGTTGGTCCGAACAGCGCAATGACAGGGGTTGATAGGGCCGCCGCCAAATGTATAGGAGCACTATCATTTGCAATTACCAATGATGAATTTTGTACCAAATAAATGAGGTCATTAATCGAGGTTCGAGCTGATAGATTGTAGATATTTGGTGATTTCGACGTTATGTTGATCCATCGTTGCGCCAGGACAACAACCCGAATGTTGGGTAATTTTTCGACCAATGCCTCAGATAACCGACGAAAATATGGCCATTCCTTATCTTTTTGTCTGCTTTCGGGGAATAGCAGAATCAATTTACATTTCTTCTGTTCATTGTCGTAAAAAATGTCTTTTGCCATGTCGCTTGGGGATATCGAAAATTTTAACTCTCCTTGTAATTTTGCTTCTAACCCAAGCTCGGGTAAAAATTGCAATAAAATATCTAAAGCATGCCGCTTTCTCGCTTGAGGAAATGGAACCTTTTTATTATATGCCATCCATGCAAACTCTCTGGCATCCGTTCGTCCGATTTTTCTCTCGGATTGTGAGAAATATGTTATTATACCACTTCGTGCTAACCCTTGCATATCAAAAACATAGTCATAATGCTGTCTTTTGATATTTAATATGAGGCCGATAAATTTTCGTATACCTTTTCCCCGGTAAAATATGAAAATCTTATCAACCAACCTAGAAAATTTCACAATATCGACAAAACAGTCCCGTACTACCCAGTCTATGGAAACATTTGGCAAAAAATTTTTTATTGTTGCAGCTACTTGTAATCCGTGAATAATATCGCCCAGGCTAGAAGGTTTTATTATCAAAATGTTTATCTGCTGCGACATAGGTCACTGTTCCGACTTTAACGAACGATTAATCAATTCTTCTATACACTTTTGGAGAGGGACGTTTAGGTACAGAATAGAGTAAATCGCTGATATTATTGGAGCATTTATATGCTTTTTTTCACAAATAAAGTAAAAGGCTTTCGCAGTTTTGTACCCTTCAACGGCAGCCTTTTGGGTTGAAAAAATTTCATCTACGGATTCTCCTTTTCCTATCCTTTCACCAAATGTACGATTTCTGCTCCACTCTCCCATGCATGTTGCAATGAAATCGCCGAACCCACTCAAGCCGTAAAAGGTTTCCCTTTGTCCACCAAGGACGGTACCAATTGCCACCAACTCTTTTAGTGACCTTGTTAAATAAGCAGCCTTAGCATTATCACCAAATCCTAAACCATCACAAATACCTGCTCCAATTGCATAGACATTTTTCAGACATCCCCCTAGTTCGGCTCCCTTTACATCATTGCTGCTATAAATTCGTATTTGTTCAGAACTTAATGCTTTTTGAACTTTATAGATATCTTTCGAGTTAGTAGCTAAAACCATGGCGGCATGTTTGCCCTCTGCTACTTCTTTCGCATTTGTGGGACCAGCAAGTACGCCATGTTCAAAATTCGGCAATAACCTTATGATTAAATCAGAAGCTGTCTCCAAATTTTCATTCTGTATACCTTTACACAAGGAGATGAGCAGCGGGAGTTGCTTTACACCCTTCGAAGCCCAATTCAAATTTAAGCAGAGATCCTCTATGCCTATCGCCGGGCATGCTAAAAATGCCAAATCTATACCTTGCACATCGATGTCTATGGTTATATTTATGCCATCTGGAAATTTGATTCCTGGAAGAAAATCAACATTTTCTTGGTGTTTTATAATCTTATCTGCCTGTTCCTTAAACTTAGGAACTAAAACAACGTCATGGCCGATCGCCCTACAATAGCAAGCCATGGCTGTTCCCCAAGCTCCTGCACCAAATATTGAAATTTTCATACGAATACCTATTTAATTTCTATTCCACCACGCCCAGGCTGAGGGTATATTTGTTCCCCATTTGTCTGTTTGATCAGTAAAAATTCCCCCTTGTCATAGAAGACTTGGATAGGGCCCGAATATGTTATTTTTTTTACCTCACCCGATTCTAAGTTGCCTGTAAAAATTTTTTCTCCGGATGCTTTGGAGCGCACAACAATTTTCACATTTCCCGTCGGAATCAATGATAACACTGACTGGTTTACTGTGTCCAATATTTTGTCAACCTGCTTAGGTTGAATTTTTGCATACCCTGCTTTGTGGGAGAATGCTCTAGAAAAAATTATGAGCATCAGTAGAATGATCACTAAGCCAGATGTTATCTTAATAAAATGCTTGTGCTGAATGATAGTTTTAATATTCGCCATAGATTGTTTAAATTTTTTAAAAAAAGGGGTAGTGTCGTTGATTCCCAATTCCGACCCTTCGTCTTGTTCTTTTTCATTGGTAATTAATGTATTATAAGAAGTCTTTTTAACACATCTGGAATGCAAAACTTCGAATTCCTCTATGGGACAACCTTTCATAACAGCATCAACATCCAATTTCAAGTATTTGGCATAAATTTTGATAAATCCTCGCAAATAAATATCCGGCAAAGTGAAATTATATTCTCCACTTTCTATACCGGCCAGATATTCCAATTTAATTTTCGTTTCTTCGGCAGCCGTTTCCAAAGTAATGGCACGTGCATTCCTGGCTGCAATAAATTGTTGCTCAAACTCCTTCGTCATTGGTTACACAGTATCTCTACGAAAAATTTTTTCAACGGCAATCTAAAGTTTTTCTAATCGATTTTGGTTTAGTTGGAAAATTTTTCATGCGGGAACAAAAATTTCCGCAAAAAGTTTTTTTAGAATAGGATAGAGTTAAGACATTTTTATGGTATCCTTTTCACTAAAAGTTTCTACGAATTATCCACATTGCGATGTGAATAACTTGTTAACTTCTTCTTCTTGATTTTCGTTCGCTCAAACGAATCATAGCAGGAATGTTTAAACTTTATCGGGAATTGGTTTATGAATTTTGCCGATCGAATCGGCATGAACAAAAGGGTTTAACCGTAAACCTGAATAAAAATGTGCTAAAGAAAGGTTTTGTATTTTTCAAAAAAAATTTTAGCACTGAATTAAAATTTATGCTAATAATTTTGTGAACAACTTTTGACCACTCTCAACTACTCTTACCATGAATACGAATCTTATCATAAATTCTCCCCTTTGGAAAGTTGTTCGTGATAATCTTAGGGAAGTGTTTCCCAATGATGTTTTTCATTCGTGGTTCGAGCCATTATATGTTGTAGAAGAGACATCCAACGCTATTGTCTTTGGGGTAATGAATGATTTTACCGCCATTTGGTTGCAGGAAAATTACTTGGATGTAATATCGAAAACTTTACGTCGGGAAGCAGGTCATGATGTGAAAATTTCATTCCGTGTGCAAAACGAGAAATTACAAGCCCCACAGGCGTCAACCGACATACCTCAAAAACAAAAGAGAAACATGCCATATGATCAGGATAAAGATACAATGTCCATAACATTGAACAAACAAAACACGTTTGAAAACTTTGTCGTTGGATCTGGAAATCAAATGGCCCATGCAGCTTGCATGGCGGTTGTAAATACGCCAGGTCGAGCCTATAATCCGTTATTTTTATATGGTGACACGGGACTCGGGAAAACTCACCTAATGCAAGCGGTGGCCCACAATGTTTTAGGTAAATATAAAAAGATAAATGTGGTTTATACGTCTACTGAAAAATTTACAAATGAGTTCATTTCCGAGCTGCAAAAAAATAACTTGAGCATGTTTAGAAAAAAATATCGCTACGTGGATGTCTTATTGATTGACGACGTTCATTTTTTATCTGGTAAAGAACGCATACAGGAAGAATTTTTCCATACGTTTAATGAACTATTTGAAGCGCAAAAGCAAATTATTTTAAGTAGTGATCGCCCGGCATCTGAAATAGCTAGGTTAGAAAATAGATTAGTTTCTCGGTTTCAGTGGGGATTGGTAGCTGATATTCAAGCACCAGACCTGGAAACAAGGATTGCAATCCTTGATAAAAAAGCGGCAGCTATGCATTTGGAACTTTCCCATGACATAATTGAGACGTTGGCAAACAAAGTCTCTAGAAATGTGCGAAAATTAGAAGGGGCCTTGAATAGAATCGCAAGCTATGTCTCAATTACAAAAGCTCCCATTAATTCCGAATTGGTGGAGCATATTTTGCATGATTTATTTTTCGAAGAACAAACCATAGAGGTTACCCTAGAAGCAGTACAACAAAAAGTATGTGCCCATTATAAATTGTCGCTCGATGATATTATGGGGAAAAAACGTCCCGCAAGCATTGCTTTCCCCAGACAAATGGCAATGTATTTGTGCAGATTGATGACAAACCGTTCGTTGGTAGACATTGGGAATGGATTTGGAGGGCGAGATCATGGGACGGTTATCCATGCATGCAAAACTGTTGAAAATGCTATGAAGCATGATGTGTCCGTAAAGCGTACCATAGAAAATTTACAAAAAATGCTCAAACAAAACTCTTAACAACCTTGGAAATCCACGGCGCCATGTCAGTGTACGCTAGGCCGTATAGGTATTGCACGATACATTCACCAACGATCCAACTAAAGGGCTTAATTTTTCCACATCTTCCAAGGCAGCCTAAAAGTGTTAAGATTTTCGTAAAAAAGATTGCTATTTTTAAAAATCTTTACACGATCTTCACACAAGATGGATACAATAATGGGATCCCTTTCGGGAGAAAGGGAAGATATTTTTCAAACAGCACTGAGGTTGCTGGATGAAATAAAACCTGGCATAGGAAGCAGAATAGGAATTGTGCAATCAGAAATTTTGCAATTTCCAGGTAGCGACTTAGATTTCAAATTCCTTAGGGATAGAGTAGCTTCGATTGTGCCTTTGATGGAACTTTTGCCCGAGGAATCCAAAGAGTTTGTACTTAAACTGATTGGATGTGGGGTATTCGGCACAA
>JAITAS010000013.1 GCA_031284015.1 Puniceicoccales bacterium
GTAGACATGGCAGGGACAACCGCCAATTTATAAACGCCGTGTTCTGGATAGTGAGGACTGGAGCACCGTGGAAGGATCTTCCTCCGGATTTCGGGGACTGGAAAAACACGCACTGTCGGCTTAGCCGCTGGTGGGATCGCGGGGTATGGGAAAGTCTGGTTGACAAGTTGTGCGGAAAGCCGAACATGCAGTGGGTGATGGTGGATTTCACCCACGTCAAAGTTCATCAGCACGGTACTGGAGCAAGGGGAGGCAGCCAGGCGATGGCTCGCACAAAAGGGGGTTCAACACGAAATTACATGTGGCCGTGGGTAAGGCTGGTCATCCGCTTAGAGTCATTGCAACGGAAGGTACAGAACCGGATTGTAAGCGGGCATTGGAATTGGTCTCGTTCGTAGATGCAAAATTTGTCCTTGCGGACAAGGCCTACGATTCCGACGAAATTATATTTTCCCTTTCCCCCCGAGGCATTGTGCCTATCATCCCTCCCAGGGTAAACAGAAATTTTCAGCGCCTCTATGATAAAAATATTTACAAAAAACGACACGTTATCGAAAACACCTTCCTGCGAGTGAAAGAATGGCGCCCCCTTTCTACTCGATACTTTAAAAATATCAGTTCCTTTGCCTCAGCCTTTCACATCCGCTCTATCTCCCTTTTTGCCGGTTAATTTGACGGCACGCTCTACGCTTCGTTACATATGATAAAGCTTTATGTTTATCATGCTAATGTAATAGTTGGTTCTAAACTTGCACATCATCATGGTCTAACCGATTTTATCTATTTTTAGCAATAAACATAGTGTGTTGCCAATCAAAGGTTTCTGCAAATTTTTTATCGGGACGCATTTGATTGGTTGGTTTTAGATGATAAATTTCGCATTTTAACGGGATTACACATGTTTCAGTTACATCGGTTGGTACAATTTTATTTATACCTATTAGTTCGAACCTGGCAACAAATTTAGGTGTTGTCCTATCTTTTCTCAATTCGTGTTTCGTAAACTTCCTCGTCACTATTCCATCTTCTTCAATTTCATCAATCACGATGATTTCCTGATTTTTAGCCAGGTCATATATGCTGTCGTAGTTGGCTAACATAACAAAAGATTTTATGTCGTTGGCGACTTCTCTCATGGTTGTTCGCGCTATCAAGTTTTGAGACAAATCAGCATTTGCAAAGAATATTCCGAATAGCACTGGAGCAATGATAGCTAATAGAGTTATGGCAAAAATTATTTCCACAAATGAGCTTCCGGTGTATTTCTTCATAGCATATTCATGTCAAAAGTATTGGTTAAAACTATTTGAAATTACCGTACGTCCATCATCTGATACCGAAAAGATAACCACAGCTCCTTTGATACCATCACCTCTTATATATTTTCTGACGTTTTCTGGAAATTTTGATTTTGACACAACCGTGTCTTCGTCGAATGGATCTTCAACAATTACAAAGATGTTTTTGTTGTTGAATGCATCGGCGAGTATCTTTCGGTCTCGTGTACCATCGGGTTTCATGAAAAATTCTGCATCGGCAAATGTATGAAATGTTTTTCCTTTGGGATTTAACAGTTTTTTCTCCTTACTTGATAACGGCTGTCCATCAACATTTCGGCCGGAAAGTATTTTGACGAATATTTCTGCATTATCTAAGTCGCTGAGTAACACTAGCTCTTCATCGCGGAAGAAAGGTGGGAGATCTCCATACTCCCTGCAGTATGCGTTTATGGCAGCTTCATAGTCTAAAAATTGGACCTGGGTTTTGGCCACCAATGTTGCATGTTTGTGGGTAGATATTCCTGCGAAAAGTAACCCTGCAATTATTAGCATAATCACAAGGACAACAATTAATTCTAGTAAAGAAAAGCCTTTAGATTCTGTATTCATCTACTGTAAATATCATCTATTAATTCAGTTTCATCTACATGCCCATTGGGTCCTACGGAAAATAACACATAGGTGGGTGCATCCCTTGAGGTACATTTGTAAACATATGGGTTGCCCCAAGGATCGATTAGCATATCATTCGCTATCTGCCATTTGTGATAATTTGCGACGGAATTAATTTGTGTTGACAACTTACCATACAATTCTTTGGCGTTTAAATCTACCGAAGGCGATGCACAGACCGGGTAAAATCCATTTTTTGACCTAAACATTTCAATGGCACAATTGAGGAGAGCTAATTCTTCCTGGACTACATTCGATTTTATATCATTACTATGATAGTTGTAAACAACTTTAAAAAGCGCAAAACAAACAATTATTATGGCTATTACGGCAATAATTTCAAGAAGTGTAAAACCATGATCATATTTCGATTTTTGATTACAAAACATTTGTTTAAAAACTTTACCATTGCTTGACAAAATGTCAAACATCTTTGTGACATTAAGAATGTAATTGCGTGACAATATTTTTTTATTTAGATTTCCTATTTTTACATATGAAAAACTTCGAGGAAATCTGCTACAGTGTCGTCAAGCAGCCAAAATTTGTTAAAAATGCAACCATTGGATTTATTTTGGGACTTATTCCCATTATTAATTTCTTTGCATTCAGTTATCTAATAAAAGTAGGAAAACAATGGACGGAAAATGAAGAGCTGACATTGCTCGACTGGTCGTGTGTCACGGGTAATTTAAGAGAAGTTTTGATGAAAAATTTTTTTGTGGGTGTAATTGCATTTCTAGGGTTTATTTTAATTCCGTGTTTAATTTGTTTTTCTGTGTTTGGGCTAGCCGGATTAGGACCGTTTGGCATTTGCATTGGTTTGTTTATTAGTGTTCCAGCATTTGCGTATGCTGCAGTTTCGGAAACCTCGGCAGTATCATTTACTGCATCTGCGATTCTTTCGGAATTTGTTAATGCTTATAGGTGGGTCATCATTAACTACAAAAAGCTTATAATTCCATCCGCTTTGTTCCTTTGTTTTCAGGTCGTCGTATCATTTGTCATTCCATATGCTTTGATGGGAGCGCCAATGTTCCTAGGACTACTGTTCATAATTGCATATGTTAAACAGATGAACAAATGACATGATTGCTCTTTGGCGTCAAAGCTGGGCGTTTTGGAGTTGACAATCTTAGTCAAAATCTGGCTTCTCTGCAAATATTTTTTGTGGAATGGGAAAATATCGCATGGCATATTGACAATGAAGCTCAAAATTATTGCATCATTGCCAATGGAAATAATTGATAGTCATTGCCACCTCGATGATTTCTTTTACGAAGGAAAAATAGACGAAGTTTTGGCCAATGCCCAACATGCGTCGATTACAAAGATGATCGCCGTTGGAACACATCCCAAGGATTGGGAATTTTATGCAGAGTTCGTACGAAACCATAAAAATGTTTTTTATACTGTCGGACTACACCCATTGGTAGCTGAAAATATGGAAGAAGTGGAAGGGTTACAAAACTTTTTAGGGAAAGAAATTAAACCGGTAGCGATCGGTGAAATTGGACTTGACTACCATCGTTTGCCCCATGAACAGCAAGCGAAAAATGAAAATGTTGAGTTTCAAAAACATATATTTTCGAAACAATTGAAGTTAGCAAAAGCAAATAACTTGCCGGTTGTGATTCATTCACGCCAAGCATTCGATGATACTTTCGATATTCTAATAAATTCTAGCATACCAGGGAATAGGGTTTTATTCCATTGCTATGGATATGGAATACCCGAAATGGAAAAATTGAAAAGCTTTGGGGCTTTTATTTCATTTGCTGGGACATTGACATTTAGAAAAGAACAAATTGAACCTCTAAAAGTTGCCAGCTTGGATAAACTTCTCATTGAAACGGATTGTCCATTTTTGACACCGGAACCCCATAGACCAAAACGCAACGAACCCGCTTTTATTCGAGCCACTGCCAGATTCGCAGCAAACGTGCTGAACATGTCGGAAAATGATTTCTGCCAATTGACATACCAAAACACTGAAAAGTTTTTTTTACTGAAATGAGGATCTGTCTTGGATATTTTACTGTCACAGGATCAAAAGCAGGTGCAAAAATTATCACCGATAATGCGGCAATCTTTGGAAATTTTGCAAATGCCAACCGTAGATTTATGTGAACTGATAAAAAAAGAATGTAAAAAGAACCCAACGATCGAAATTGCCGATCGGCAACGGAACATGGAAACATTTTCCCGAGAAAAGAGCGATTTACATCAGGAATTTTTGGAGAACATTGAGGAAATGACCTCTCTTAAAGATCACCTATTGCAACAGGTACCGGAATGGGAAGAAGGGGAAAAATCAATTTTGTTGAAACTTTTGGAATTTATAACTGAAAGAGGTTTTTTTGATGGTGATTTACGAAGCATAGCCAAATCCTTGGACGTTGATATTGGCCGAGTCGAACATGTCTATGATGAGTTGAAACTATTGCATCCCCATGGTATTGGTGCCAAAAATCTGCAAGAGTGTTTGTTATTACAATTAGATCAAAATGCGGACGGTGAACACGTGGAGTTGGCAAAGACTTTAGTGCGAGAATACTTTGGCGAATTACAAAAAGGGAAAATAGATTTTTTAAGCGCAAAGCTATATGTCCCACGAAAAAATGTAATTGCAGCGGGTAAAATAATCGCTCGATTAAATTTTTCTCCAATCAGTGGATTTTCAAATGAACGAAATGTTACAATAATTCCAGATTTAAAAATTTGTAAACTTGATGGAGAATGGGTAATAAATTTCAACGTGGAACATATTCCTCTGATAAGATTTAGTGAACTATATAAAAAAATAGCGAGTGATGATTGCGGAAAAACTCCAGCAACTTGGCAATACCTAAAAAAGCAAGCAAAGTATGGAAAACAGCTCTATGAGGCGATAAGCAGGCGACAAGCAACGCTGATGGATATTGCAAGGGTAATTCTCAATCGCCAGATTGACTTTTTCGAGCGGGGACCAAAATTTATGAGGACTCTGCGATTGATTGACGCTGCAGAACAAATAAAATTACATATTTCCACCATCAGCCGTGCCGTCCGAGGCAAGTATATCGATACACCCCACGGTGTTTTTGAAATGTCAAAATTTTTTGATGCAGGGGGCATGGAGTCTATTTCTCAAAGTGCCATTTTGGAAAGAATACGAGAGATAATAAAATCGGCGAAAACGTGTATTACGGATGCGAAAATTGCAGAAATCTTAAAACAGAACAACGTCCATATTGCTCGCAGGACCGTTGCGAAATACAGAAAAATGATAAACCTACCAAACTCTCGGCAAACTTTAATCTATGCGGCTACGAATAGGAATATATCGTAAGTAATGAGATTGACAATTGACGAAAAATAGACTTTCGGGAAAGTTTCCTATCGTTTAGGCTTGTAAAAATTTTATAGGCTACTTACAGAGCATTCCCATGAAAATGTTCTATAACATTGCGATCGTTGGACGTCCAAATGTGGGGAAAAGTCGATTATTTAACCGATTAGCCCGCAAGCGCATATCGATTGTGCATGATGTGGTTGGCGTCACCCGTGACATCATCACCCATGAAATTGGGAAAAATATCATTTTAATGGACACTGGCGGACTTGGGTTATCGGGGAAAGATAGTATCGAAGAAATAACATCTGCGGTTGATGAGCAAGTTGGTCTAGCAATTGCAGCCGCTGATCTGGTGTTTTTTGTGGTCGATGCGATGGAAGGAATAATGCCGATGGACTACGACATTGCCGAGATGCTAAGAAAAAGCGGTACAAATGTTACTGTCATTGCCAATAAAATCGACTGCCATGAAAAACTTCATTTGGCCGATATTTTTAAATCTTTTGGCTTTGGAGACCCAATAGCTATCTCTGCGGAACATGGCATTGGAGAAGAAGAGGTGAGGAAGATAATAGCTTCAAAAACGATGGAGTTTTCATCGCAACTTGAAAACGCAGAAGTGTCGTACGATCCTATAAAATTAGCTTTTGTTGGGCGTCCGAATGTTGGAAAATCATCCTTGGTAAATGCACTATTGAAAGAACAACGTATGATCGTAAGTGATACTCCCGGAACAACACGGGAAGCTGTTAGCGTAAAACTTCGCAGATGTGACACATCCGAAACCGGTAGGGACTTTGAATTACTCGATACTGCCGGTTCGCGGCCACAGAACAGAATTACCACATCGCTTGATTATTTTGCATCCCTGCGTATGCACGATGGGATAATCAATTGTGACATAATATTCCTAGTAGTAGACGCTGAAGGTGGAATAACAAAACTCGACAAAAAGTTAGCCAACGAAGTCATTGCAGCTGGAAAAGGTCTGATTTTGGTAGTTAACAAATGGGATATTGCGCAAAAATATTACCGCGATGACAACTTGGAAAAATTTGATTCGATCAAAGAATTTCAAAAATCATTCCTTCAGGCTTTAAGGAAAGAATTAAAATCATTTCCAGGTATGGAGGTTGCTTTCGTTTCTGCTAAAAAAGGATATGGAGTTAATCTTCTATTGTCACTTGCTGAAAAATTGTATGCCAAAATGAACCACAAGATTGGAACCGGTGAGCTCAATCGGGTGATTCAAAAAGCTTTTGATAGGCGCTCACCATCCACTTCCAGTGGTCGTATATTTCGCATATATTATGCTGTGCAAACTGGAAATATGCCTTTTGTGTTCAAATGTTTTTGCAACCGAGTATCACTGTTGAATGACAATTATAAAAAATATTTATTGAATACACTACGAAAACATTTCGATTTTGCGAGCTGCACTATTAATCTCGAATTTGTTGAAAAAGATAGACTTTTTCAAAAAGGAAAGAAGGGTAATTAATCATCTAATCCCAATTATTTTGTGTTCCAATTTGCTAACAAAATCATAACATTTGATATTGACAGAGCAGTTGCCAACAGTAGCTTGCTGAACTGTTGATGTTAGTTTCAACGGTATCATTAGTGGGGTAGTAGTTCAGTTGGTTTAGAATGCCAGCCTGTCACGTTGGAGGTCGCGGGTTCGAACCCCGTCTATCCCGCCATATGATGTTATAAACTTCGTGCAATACTTCGACACCATTGTCCCCGAACGAGTTATTATGTTGCAGAGACTTTTGAAATTTTTGGAAGTTCCGTTTTAAGTGTTATAATGCCTGTTGTGTTTGAGTTTTAACTTGCCCGCGAAGTCGGAAAAATTTTAATTTTAAAAGTCCCAAAAGTCTTTTTTCGGAGAAATTTTGTCCCGACCTTAAAAATCCATCAAATCGCTGTATGCCTATACTCATTTCATTTAACAAAGGCGCACTGAAGAGCGGAAAAGAAGGAAGGAGAAGTTGGCAAAATATAGCAAAGCATTTTTTTTAGATGAGCCCAGAATTTCTCAATGGGGTTTAGGTCTGGAGAATAGGGAGGAAGGTAAAGGAGGGAACAGCCGGCGGCGGCAACGAGTTCCGTCGTTCTCCGATGCTTGTGAAATGATGCATTGTCCATGACCACCACCTG
>JAITAS010000002.1 GCA_031284015.1 Puniceicoccales bacterium
ACACAAGGCACTTATGGAAGGATGAAAATCACACTAAAAAAAAGACAAAGGCCTATAAAGAACGGGATGATAGACAGCGTGTGAACTATGAAAGGGCAATTAGTGTATGTGGACGAAAGCGTCATAGACGAACATCTCCACAGACGAAGAGCACGTGCGGAGATGGGGAGAAGGTATTTGGGTTCTCTCCTGAGAGGAAGTTTTTCCGAACAAATATCATGGCCGGATGCGTCAACGGAAAGAGCATAGAGGAATGCGATTACAAAGGCAGAATGGACACTGAATTTTTCAACGCCTGGGTGGAACAATTTTTTGGGCCAACCTTGATCCCAGGTCAGGTGGTGGTCATGGACAATGCATCATTTCACAAGCATCGGAGAACGACGGAACTCGTTGCCGCCGCCGGCTGTTCCTTCCTTTACCTTCCTCCCTATTTTCCAGACCTAAACCCCATTGAGAAATTCTGGGCTCATCTAAAAAAGATGCTTTGCTATATTTTGCCAACTTCTCCTTCCTTCTTTTCCGCTCTTCAGTGCGCCTTTGTTAAGTGAAATGAGCATAGGCTCAGGGCTCATAAATTTAAATAAAGGAGAAAAGAGCAAGCGATAGAGATAGAAGAGAAAAAGATGTGAGCACGGCGGTCGTAGCGGGTGGCAACGCAACGCCAATCCTTCAATCTACTGAAAATATTTTCAATTTTTTAATTTTGTGGTGCCGCTTGTATAAAATTACCCCATGGGGAGGTTTAATTTTACGGGTACTCGTGAGGATGCGTGGCTCTATGCCCTACCGTCCCAGCTTTTCCAGCTTTTCCCGAAATCGGTTGGCGGCGTATCCTTCGTCTGCTAGCGGATAACTCGTCTCCAGTAAATTTTTGAGTAGTTCTTCGGCATCAACAATGTCATTGACATTCCCAGCCGTCAGCAGCAGCCCCTCCGGTCGCCAAAGGCCATCGCAAACAACATGTAGCTTGCTGCCGAGCCCCATCTTTAGTTGCCCAATGTGCCAAGGAGAAGTCCCCCTTTTTAGGTTCGCCGCCGTTCTGTGAACTTTCAAATGGTTTGTGGACCATCAAAATTTCGGTCCCTTCCTTGGACAACTTTTGCAGAATTTTCGCAAACACTCCTTTTTCGTACCACCTTACGGAGTGATTGTAAAGCGTCTTGGGCCCATATCTCTTCGGCGCACCTCGCCATTTAACCCGTTTCGGAACACATACACTATCCCGCCAATCACTCTCCACTCATCCACCCGCGGCTTCCCTTGCGATTTCGGAAAATATGTCCTTATTTTTTAAGGCCTCTTCTTTTATTAGCTTCATCATTGGGGCCCGTTACTACTCCTCCTTTTTCTCGCTATGCCAACCCTTTTCTCACGAGGACTGATCCTAGCAAACTAGCTATTTAATATAACTGTTTAAGTTTGATTTTTTACAAAATTGCTTTAGCTTTGGCCACTATCGTTTGGAATGCCTCTGGGTTATGTATGGTTAGCTCGCTTAAAGAATAGCGGTCCATTTCAATGCTCAGCTTTTTGATGCCGTTCATAAACCTACTGTATGCTATGTCATTTGCCCTACAAGCCGCATTTATCCTAACAATCCACAGCTGACGCATGTTTGTTTTTTTACGTTTACGATCCCTATATGCAAACTTGCCAGCTCGCCACATGGCATCCTTGGCATACCTAAACAGGCAGGACTTATTTCCAAAGTCTCCACGCACTGCCTCTAATACTCTACGGCGACGTTTCTTTGTCGCAACTGCATTTGTTACCCTTGGCATGTTTTCATTTCCTTATTTTAGCCATTCGGTCGCCTTCACCGCAATGGCAATGGTTAATAAAATACTTACAGTCCTACTGCTATGAATTTCATAACACGGGCCGACATTCCCGAAGCAAGAATTTTGTTTTTGCCCGCGGCGTGCTTCTGTCTACTTGTCTTATGTCGCAAAAGATGACGGGCTCCAGGAGAGCGATGTATTAAAGTTCCTCCAGCTGTAACCTTAAAACGTTTCATCATTGCCTTGTTTGTCTTTTGCATGAGGGGCAAGTAATACACTTTTTTAATATTTGTAAAGTGTTTTTTTATGTTCGAGAAAAATATTCCTACGGACGCTTGTTTGTTAAAAATTTTACATACTTTCGTGTACAAAAATAGATTTATGTTGCAGTCAAAGCAAATTACCCGTATAATGCTTACATCAGAAATAAAAATTTCTGTAGGTGGCAGGCATGCAATAATGCTGTCTTTCACACTTCAACGTTAAACTCAAAAATATTCAGGAGATCATTATGAATGCAATCAACCATACGTGTCACTGGACTCAAACCCATTATATCAAGCTACCAGATCGTTGGCCATCTGTTCCAAGATCGCCACTCTGTCCGGCAGCAAGCGACAGCGATTCGGAAGAAGTTAGTTTCACTGCCACAAGATATACCACGGACAATGACATCCGACTCATCGTCCGGCCTTTTGACTCCAGCCATTTTCAGCAGGCGACAAGATATGATCTGAATTCAGAACAAAACCACGACCAGGTTAGAATAAGTTAGGATTAATTGAAGTATATACAAATGCAGATAAGTAAAAGTTGGGAAGTGATCAAAAAATGTGGAGAGTACATATTGTCGGAAAATTTTTTAAACTTTCTGATTGTGATTTCCGTAATTGGCCACTTCCCAACGATCTTTTTCCTCTTTCGGAATTTAAGCAACCACTGCAGTGGTTGGCGATGGGGCATATGCTTTTAAATAAAATATTTTTACAAAATTTTTATCCATTGCGAAATTCCGTAAATCTTTCCTAAGTTCAGGACTCATAAGATAAGAAAAGGGTTGACATTTTAATGAAAAACGGAAGAGAGAATTTTGTCCATGGCTTATGGTTGATAGAAGAAGGGGATTTCAAACAACTAAACGTATTTTCCGAAGTCGCGAGAGAAAACCACGGGGGATGATCGGCCGGTGCTTAGCGGAATTGCTTATGTTCTGAGCAATGGACCGAAGTGAAATAATGTCCTACGGG
>JAITAS010000009.1 GCA_031284015.1 Puniceicoccales bacterium
CCTCTCCATTTTTCTCCACAATTCATCTGATATGTCGTGCCTTCCGTGTGCTTTTGAGTCCATGCTCCATGCTTTTGCACTTCTTTTTCATTTTGTTAATGTTTTATTTGACGACACGCTTTAGTGTCAGTCCTCATAAGAAAAGTATTGACATTGCGAGCAAGAAACGAAATTGGAGGCTCCAACGATGGAGCAGGTAAGAGGAGAGGCAAAAGCAATATTTTCCGAAATGGCGTGGGAAGCCGCGGGTGGGCGACCGCAGGATAATCAGCGGAATAGTGTACGTTCTTCGCAATGGACTGAAGTGGAAAAACGCGCCAAGGGGAATACGGGCCCTATAAGACGCTCTACAACCGCTTTGTACGGCGGAGCAGGGCAGGAATATTTGCCAAAATATTGCAAAAACTGGCCAAAGAAAAAACAACGATTCTAATGATAGATGCGGCACACCTAAAAATTCACAGGACGGCGGCGAGTCTGAAAAAAGGGGAGACTTCACCGCAGCACATTGGGCGGCCGGTGAAACTGTCTTTGACGACTGGGAACGTTAACGACATAGTCGAAACCGCGGAATTACTGAAAAATTTATTCAATGTACTGGTTAGCGACTATTGCTGGTTTATTGGAGAGTTGTTTCCATTTTGTTGAAAAATCATGCTTGTTATCTGCAAACATTGGGCTTATTTCAATGTCAAAGGGAGGCAATCCATTGGCATCCGTTGGAATGTCCGCTCCTACGGCCAATAGCCAGCTGGTAAAAAGCTTCAATTGGTCCTGCAAGCAAGTTTTTAGCGAATCCAGCCCCTCTGGATTTTTTATCGGGCTGAAGTTGGACAATCTATCACTTTCAATGATAATTGTTCTTTCGGCAAAAGGCAAAATATCAAATAAGAACATTTCTAGCTTTACCCCATTGGGCATCCGTGGAGTAATGGATTGGCCAAATGGGTCTACCATTGGGACAATTTTTTGGGCAATGTGATATGGAATTTCAGAATGAATATCCTTACCATTAAATTGTTTTATAAATTGGATATCTAGCAAATGTATCCCTGTGTTACCTGCGCAGAAAACTAGATTACCCGTCGCATCTCGCAACATGGCTTGATCCTTCGGCAAATCTGAATATTCGACAACACAGTTTCTACCTTTCCTTTCACAGAAAACTCCAACTTTTTCTTCCGGATATAATTTACGAACCATGCGAGAGGATACCAGGGATTGATTTTTCACATGGGACCCAATGAAATATGGATCGATGCTTCTGACAAGAGGGTTGTCGACTTGGAAATAGCTTATAATTTCAACACCTAAATTTTCCAACATCGCAAGTAAACCCGATCGTCCAAGAGCTTTTAATGCCCCACCATGCCCATCCGGATGCATGGCAATTTTACTCTTTGTTTCCATGATAATCTTTCCATCATAGGTAACCGCCGGCATTTGTCCTTGCTTGACAAAATGAATATTCTCGATTCCAAAGGAATCGTTTTTACCGAAAAATTCCATGGTCTCGTTGTGGGTTCTTTCACTTGTCATTATTATCCAATGGATTGAAGTTTCGTACTTCAGTTCAGCAGCTTTTATCTTTTCGGCAAATATCTGAAAGAGGGATTTCTTTTTTAGTGGTGTTGCTTGCAACATGCCCTTTGGAGTTACACCTCCAAGGCGTGTTCCTTCACCTCCTGCCACCGTAAATGCGGCAACCTTACCGTCCCTAATAACCCGCTCCCCAGTGGCCATAGCTTCTTTCCATTTTTGCCAATCGATTTCGGAGTTTGGGAATTTTATAAATTTGGCAGGCGTTATGTTTGCGGTACATTTGTCCGTCAGAGAGTTTTTATAGAGAATATTTTCAATGATTGTAGACAGATAATCTAAATTTAGGTTTTTGGCCTGCTGTAGTAGTTGCAATTGCTCATCCCCCGAAAGGATTTCCCAAAATTTGAAAACATGTTCTTGCCCATATTTGCAAAACTGCAACTTTAGCTCTTTAGCTTGCTTATCAGTCATACCGTTTTAGTCCTCAAATTTAAAAACTGTTTCTTTATTCTTTATGTAACCCGCCTTCTCGCGAGCCATCTGCTCCATGAAATCTTTATCCGTTAGCATTTTTCGCATGTGGTCCTGTTTCAGAATGAATTGGCTCTCCCTAGCCTGTTTCTTTTCCAATAAGTCACTCAATTTTTTCGAAAGCCGAATTGCCTCGTGTCTTGTATCAATTAGTGACATTGTCAACCTAATATTGATAAATGATAAAACCCCAAGAATAAAAGTGAGAACAATTTTTCTACCAATTTTCATTGTTACGAAGTGCCACTACGGTAAAAGAATATTAAAAAATTAAAAGATAAAAATGCCATATCTGGCAAGAATATCCAAAATATAGGCCATTTATCCATAGGGTATAAGGAGACATGGATAATAGTTGAGTTTCATTTGGCGTATGCAATCGGATATGAAGCCGATGGCGTAACCCAATTATCTTGCAAAAATTTGGGCAATTTTATGCTCGTACAATGTAATGGCTAATGTGGATTTAACCAATCAGACATTTCTAAAATTATCAAAGGTGAAAGTGGGAGAAGTAGCACTTGATATTTGCAAAGAGCTTGCTTGTGTCAGCGCCAAACCGTATTTTGTGGGGGGATGTGTCCGAGATGCCATTTTGGGGAAGCGACTTGCTGATTTTGACATTGAAGTTTTTGGCATATCATTGGTTGATATTGAAAGAATCCTGGCACCAAAATTTGCAATTGAAAAAACCGGAAAAGCTTTTTGTGTCCTCAAAATTCACGACTTCCCGATCGATGTTTCCATTCCACGTACCGAAATAAAAACTGGGAACAAACATACAGATTTTTCCGTTAATTCACTCGAAAAATGCAGTGTTAAAACCGCAGCTAGCCGGCGAGATTTTACCATAAATGCTATATATTTCGATGTTATGAATGAAAAAACCATCGACGAATTCGGCGGATTGAAAGACCTGAGGTTTGGCATATTGCGCCACGTGGGAGAAAAATTTTCCGATGATCCATTAAGGGTTTTGAGGGGTATGCAATTCGCTGGACGATTCAATTTAAAAGCTGCCGAAGAAACCATTTGCCTATGTCGAAATTTATCTCCCTTTGGTCTTTCCAAAGAACGAATTTTTTTGGAATGGGAAAAATTAATGCTACAGTCTGAAATGCCATCCCTGGGCTTGCGATTTCTCAAAAATGTTGATTGGTTAAAGTTTTTTCCCCAAATTGAAGCCCTTGATAAATGTCCTCAGAGTGCTGATCAACATGCTGAAGGTTCGGTTTTCGAACATACGTGTTTAGCTCTCGATGTGTTCGCCAAAAACAAAATTGGAGACCGGACGGAAGATCTTATACTCGGGTTCGCTACCCTATGCCATGATTTCGGGAAACCCTATGTAGTGACACAGAGCGAGAATGGGATTCATCACCATGGCCATGACGAAATTGGTGTGCAATATGCGGAAAGTTTTTTAAAATTAATCAATGCCCCCAATTATTTGATCAAAGCAGTCTTACCTCTTGTCAAATGGCACATGATCCCACGATTTTTATATAGGGACAATAGGACCGATTCCGCTGTTCTGCACTTAGCAAATAACATGGGACGAATCGATCGGCTGGCAAGGTTGTGTTACATCGACTACATGGGACGAATATGCGATGACAAGTACGATGGCAAGTTGACGAATTGGCTAACGGAGACGGCCAAAAAATTTGGAATATTGACAAAGCAACCTATGCCGATTATCCAAGGTCGTGATTTAATTCAATGCGGCTTATCTCCATCCAACCATTTTTCCAAAATATTAGACCAGTGTTTTGTTGCCCAATTAAATTGCGAATTTTGCGACCACACTTCTGGAATTGCATATTTAAAAAAGGTCATTCAAAATAGCGACATTTTGTGAAAGATTCAAAAAAGTTTTCAGAAAATTGTTTGGTTGTAGCAGATAAACGGCAGAGTGTTTCTCGTCATTATCTACCGTTGATTTTTATAATCGCATTGATATGGCTCGTTCCTATCCCATTCTGGGATAGCGTCCAGTCTGCTTTTATGTATGTTCAAGTCCCAATCTATACAATGTCTATCCAATTAGAAAATCTGCGAAATACTTTTTTAAAAGGAACTCTTTCTAGAAGGCAATTAACCATTTTTTGTGAAAATCTGATGCGGGAGAATTTGGCTCTACAACTGAATCTACAACTGAAAATAGCAACATTGACAGACAATGCCACCAACACTCCTCAATCTGAACGGAAATATGGAATTGGAAATTTTATGGTAAAGCCGGCTAGGGTAATTCGCAGAGATATTGCATCTTGGACCGATGAATTAATTATTAACATTGGATCAAATCATGGAATCGCCGAGGGAATGGGCGTGATTTCTCAAAACCATGTGGTAGGTCGTATAAAATCAGTGAGTGCCAAAACCGCCGTCGTTGAACTAATTTCATCTCCACAATTCAGGATGGTGGTACATGCGGCAGGAGATACTACTAGGACTCCCATAGTATTTTCAGGCAATGGGCACAATTTTTTAAATCAAGGTGTTGGCATTGCCACAAATATCCTAACGGAAATTGTATCGGATGGAAAGCAAATAACTCTTGTCACATCGGATCTATCCGGGGTATTTCCGAAAAATATAACAGTAGGATTTATAAAACTCCAAGGGGAGCATGAGAGAAAAATTTTTTCATCGGATGTTATCCTAAACAATGGCCTACTATCAAAACTGTATGAAGTCGCGGTTTTAGTAAATTTGGAAGATTAAAAATGATATCCCTATTGCTCGCCATTGTATATTACTGCGTGTTGTGTTTGTGTCAAATTGTTAACAATGTCTCCCCGTTATCCGGTGTCCTAGTTATTCCCGTCGGTCTGTTCATTCATAATTCTGTGGAATACCTAAGTTCTATCCATGCCACTATTTTATACTGTCTAATCGGGCCCATTCTTGATGTAATGTTTCCATTTTTGCCATTTGGTTTCAGTATAATTTTCTGCATACTCTTTTTTTGTATACAGAAAGCGATTTTTGACCCAAGACACCTTTCAGCCCCCCATTACCGAGCCGCATTTGAACAAACCTCCAATTTTCTATATATTCTATTGTTGTTTATTTTTCGAAGTGCACCATTTGGTACATTGCAGTTCATATCAACGGTTATTCTTTCCCAAACTTGTGTATTTCTAGCATCAAATAGAATGGTCTGTGTCCACAAAAAGCTTATGTCTATTTATGATAATTATGCAAAATATCAGCGGTAATACCTATTGAAATGATACCGCATTGGGAACAATTCTAACAAAACTACTCCTTGCATATGAAAACAAGAAGTTTTTTGCCTTTTCAATGTCTTTTTCTACTAACGTGTGTAGTTTGGCGAAATCATTTTTACCTAAGGCCTTAAGCGTAACATCAAAGAATGATAAATCTCCCCTAACAGAAATATTTTTACCATTTTTATGGTAGGATAGAATGCCATTAGAATACATCATTTTTGTATTTAAAGGGGTGAAAATAGTACTTCCATTGTGTGTTTTTATTGCCATACGAATTTTAAACTCTGACAATGGCACATCAAACTTGTGCGTATGTTTATTCTTCGCATCTATTTCTTCAAAGAACTTTTCCATAGAAGAATTTTGCGTTAACGATTTTTGGAGAGATAGGGTCGCAGCATTGTCTAATGCAATACGTGAAAGTTCAATTTTTCCAAGTTCTAATTCCACAATTTTGTACTGCACTGCCACAGTAACATGTTGTTCGTTATTTGTGGTAAAAAACAACAGCTTAATCTCATTTTTATCCCCGTGTTTGCAAATCTCAAAAATAGGTTGTCTTTTATCAAGTAGAACTATCGACTTCAAATCGTCGCTAATGTGTGTCAATGTAACATTTAGCCCTTTGCAAACAATTTTTGTCTCCCCAACAGACCGCTTGCTATCGACCAATATAAATATCAGCTTTTTCCCCAAAAAAGCTATGGCAACAATTATGAATAAGGATAACATTATTTCCAATAAAGTAAAGGCTTTGCTAGGAGTGCGATCCTTTCTTCGGTTTACTATAAGTTTCATGATCTTTCTGCTGTGTAACTTAGCAAAAGTGCACAAAATAGTCGATACGATATTTGTATTGTAATGTGATTGTACTTGTGTTGTTTTGGGAAAGTAAAGTATATGATAGATATCGAAAATTTAACCTATCGAATTGGTAACCGAACGTTGTTTGAAAATGCAACGCTACATTTGCCATCGCTTGGAAAAATTGGAGTGGTTGGTCCAAATGGGTGTGGAAAAACAACGCTATTTAGAATCATCCTCGAACAGAAAGATATTGATGCCGGAGAAATTTTTATAAAAAGCGGCGCTAGGCTCGTTTGTGTAAAACAAGAGATCGAAAATGGTGAAATCCCTTTGCTAAATTTTATCATAGGTGCTGACAAAGAACTAATACAATTGCGAACAACTTTAGAGGACAAACAAATATCGGATGAAAAGCTCGCCAATGCCTATGACGCATATGTCGCAATCGATGGCTACTCGGCAGAAGCACGGGCATCCAGCATATTAGATGGTCTAGGGTTCAGACAGGGAGATTTCCATAAGAAATTGAAAGAATTTTCAGGAGGATGGCAGGTGCGGGCATCTCTTGCGGCAACATTATTTGCTCCATCCGACTGCTTATTACTGGATGAACCTTCCAATCACTTAGATTTAGAAACGGCCATGTGGCTAGAAAATTTTTTGGGAAAAACCAACAAAATGATACTCATGATTTCCCATGAAAAACAGTTTTTGAATTCCATTTGTAATTATATCGTCAGCATTAGCAATGGGCAACTATACCTTTTCAAGGGCAATTATGACACATACATAGATACACGTAGCAAACAGGAAACCGCACTGATAAAGAATATCGAAGCGCAACAAAAAAAGCGAGAACATGTGCAGAGTTTTATCGACAGGTTCAGGGCAAAGGCGACAAAGGCTAAACAGGCACAAAGTCGGATCAAAATGCTGGAAAAAATGGAAATCCCCGAAATGCCAAATGTGGAATACAGGGTAACCCTATCATTTCCTAAACCGCACCCTCCGGTTGACCGCAAGCTAATAATTTTAGAAAATGTCGCTGCGGGATATGGGGACAAAGTAGTGCTAAGGAACGTGGAACTTTGCGTGAATTCGAATGATAGGATCGCCCTATTGGGGGCAAATGGTAATGGAAAATCCACACTTGCCAAATTGTTGTCCAACCGATTAGTTCCCATCTCGGGTAAAATCTTCTATGCAAGAAATTCAAAGGTATCATATTTTTCACAACAGCAAGCCGATGAATTGAATGTAGAAAATAGTCCCATTGAAATATTACGCAACGTAGTTCGAGACTTTTCAGAAACACAGGCCCGATCCCATTTGACAAGGTTTGGAATAACACAGTCTCGAAGCGAAACATTGATAAAAAATCTATCCGGTGGTGAAAAATCCCGTGTCTTACTTGCAATAAACTCACTTTACAATCCACATGCTATGGTTTTAGATGAGCCCACAAATCATTTGGATATCGAGGCTCGGGGAGCATTGATTGATGCAATAAACAAATACGAAGGGGCGGTGATTCTAGTTACCCATGATTTTTTTACGTTATCTCAAACGTGCAATAAACTTTTTATCATAGAAGGAGGGAGGTGTACTCCATTTAACGGTACATTAGATTCCTATCGTAAAATGTTGTTGATGAAGGAAATTAATCAAAATTCGTCTGCCAATCACGCGAACGAAACCAAAGCTCCCAAGCAGACAGGCAACGGTTCGAAGTTAAAAAAAAGATTGTCGTTTTTGGAAAAAGACATCAAAATTTTGGAAGCTGAAAAAACAATTCTCGAAGAAAAATTATCAAAATTTCAAGATGCGGAAACCTATGAGATATACATAAAACATTGTGATAAACTGGCAAAACTGGAAAATGAATGGCTGGAACTGAATACCTAAGCTAAGAGTTTTTTAACGCTTATATGAAAATATTCCATTAAAGTTGCCTCTTTCCGATAGGATGAGACATTTCAGACCGTTCCAAATTGGAACAAGACGACAACATGAAGATTTGACACATGGCCGTACGATGAAAATGCCTTATCATGCAATGGTTATCGATTTGTCCAGATAAACATCCTGAATGGCATTCAATAGAGCCACACCATCTTTCATTGAACGTTGAAAAGCCTTCCGCCCACAGATCAATCCAGATCCTCCGGCTCTCTTATTAATAACAGCCGTTTCAACCGCCTCATGAAAATCATTATCCCCGGAAGCTCCTCCCGAGTTTATTAGACCGGCTCTACCCATATAGCAATTGGCCAGCTGGTAGCGGGTTAAATCTATCGGGTTGTCGCTCGTCAATTCTGAGTAAACCTTGTCATGGGTTTTCCCAAATTTTAATGCTTTGAATCCTCCGTTGTTTGTCGGTAACTTTTGTTTAATTATATCAGCTTCAATCGTTACACCTAGGTGATTTGCTTGACCTGTCAGATCGGCGCTTGTGTGATAATCCCTATCGGCTTTGAATGCGTTATTTCTCAGATAACACCAAAGAATTGTTACCATCCCAAGCTCGTGGGCCAATTGAAATGCTTCCGTTGTTTCTTGTATCTGGCGTGTGGATTCTTCGGACCCGAAATAAATCGTTGCTCCAATGGCAGCAGCACCCATATCATAGGCCTGCTGAACATGGCCGAAATAAATCTGGTCAAATTTGTTTGGATATGTCATCAATTCGTTGTGGTTCAATTTTACCACAAACGGAATTTTATGAGCATATTTTCTAGAAACAATTCCGAGTACCCCTAATGTAGACGCTACGGCACTACAACCACCTTCGATTGCTAGTTTTACAATATTTTCAGGGTCAAAATATTCTGGGTTTGGGGCAAAACTGGCAGCTGCCGAATGTTCGATCCCTTGGTCCACGGGCAAGATTGAAATATAACCAGTACCCCCAAGACGTCCCGTATTGCGAATTCGCGATAGGCTATTGAGAACAGCAACCGACCTATCCGATTGTAAAAATACTTCATTGATAAAATCCGGTCCTGGTAGATGTAGCTTAGATTTATCCATTGTTTTGCAGTTGTATTGAAGTAGCCCCGACTTATCATTTCTTTTAAATTCCTCGACATATTTATTCATAAGCATTCCTCGAATCATTGCCATTTTCAGAATTTTTGTAAAAAAAACAATCAATTTGTTGCGACCCCATGGGAATTTTAAAACATCGACAAAAATTTCTTCTGTTTCATACGGAAAGCACAAGAACAACCGAATATGAGTTTTAATGTAAAAATAAAAATGCATCGTTCCATAACATTTTTCTGTTGATTTATCCGCTTTGTCAAAATTTTTTCTAAAATTAATTTTCATTTTTTTATTAAAAATTTGACATTGCAAGTAATATAAGTACACTTCAGGAAACATTAAAAATAGGAGGAGTAGATGGATACTGATTTTGACTTAAGAACCGCCACTGATCGTGGTATACCAATGATACCTTTTGAAGTACAAGAGCAACAGCAGAATACAGAACATAGAGGAATACTCTGGGGGCAAACAGCTGTGAGACAAGTAACAGACATACGAGAACTTGCCAATAGAAATGAAGCCCAACTAGGATTAAATGAAAGTCCATTGGATGAAAGGCAGATCACTCTCGTTGTAACCGCTCATATGGACGAAGGCCAACTAGTAGTTGACGAGGTAGAACCACGAAATCACCTAAGTCATCAGCAAGCAACAGCTGTACGGGGATCCAAATGGGGAAGGATAGCTCTAGGTGTTGGTGGAACGCTGCTAGGAATAATATTACGTGCCCAAGACAGTGGATATAATGCAGTTGCCTATGGCTCTTGGGCTGCTTCATTTGCCATGCTTTGGCCATCCATAGAAAGCTTGTTGATAGACGGATGCAAAGAACCTGATCTAGCCTTGAGAGAGCAATATGATCCTGCTTTACAATATGACCCCGCTTTGAGAGAACAATATCAGGTATAAAGCCCCTTGTGTATACTGGTACATTCTTGGTTAAAATACAAGTGTTAGAGGTTCTCTCAATATCCGTATGTTGCTGCCATAGAAATTTGACAAAATTCCACAATTTCCAGTACACCAAAAAAGATTTGCCGAACCCATGGGTGACGATAATTGCGCATCCGTTAAATCCTCGGAAAAATTGGAAAATTCAAGCCTTTTACATGCAGGACCATACTTGGCGTGTGTACTATGTACTAGGATCCCGTAGTTTAAGGCAAAAGAAAATTTCGGGGTGGTTAAAAATTGGCAATATTTCCAATTTTAAATGCCACTCTAATTTTCGTTGGGATGAAATTCATGAATTCCCCTAGTGCCTCGTGGTCCAATTTTTTCAACCTGCGGACATTATCCACTGGCACAGTTAACATAAAGGCAAAATATGGCATTTGGTTTAATTGAATAGGCATCGTCAAAAGATTGATCGTTGCCCATTGTTTGAGCTAGAGCGTGTCGTCAAATTAACCGGCGAAAAGAGAGATAGAGTGGATGTGAAGGGCTGAGACAAAGGAACTGATATTTTTAAAGTATCGAGTAGAAAGGGAGCGCCATTCTTTCACTCGCAGAAAGGTGTTTTCGATAACGTGTCGTTTTTTGTAAATATTTTTATCATAGAGGCGCTGAAAATTTCTGTTTACCCTGGGAGGTATGATAGGCCCAATGCCTTGGGAGGAAAGGGAAAAGATAATTTCGTCGGAATCGTAGACCTTGTCCGCAAGGACAAATTTTGTATCTACGGACGAGACCAATTCCAATGCCCGCATACAATCCGGTTCTGTATCTTCCGTTGCAATGACTCTAAGCGGATGACCAGCCTTTATCCACGGCCACATGTAATTTCGTGTTGAGCCCCCTTTTGAGCAAGCCATCGCCTGGCTCCCTCACCTTCTCCGGTGCCGTGCTGATGACCATTAATGTGGGCGGAATCCACCATCACTCACTACAGATCCGGATCTCCACCACAACTTGTCAACCAAACTTTCCCACACGCCAGGGTCCCTCCAGCGGCTAAATCTGCGGTATTTTTCCAACCTCCAAAATCCGGGGAAACACCTTTCCACGGTGTCCCGATCCCAAGAATCCAGAACACGGCATTTACAAACTGACGGCTATCTCTCCCATGCCTGCCCCTTTCCCTCCGGGCAACAACCCTTCCATCCTATTCCATAATTCATCCGTCATATCATGCTTCCTGTGTGCTTTCGCGTCCATACCTCATCTCCCCCATTGTCTATGCCTTATTTGACGACACACTTTAGGCATTTATTTATCCATGGTTTTAAAGGTTTTTGCCAAAAACTATTCTTTTTTTATTGATTTCTAATCTTTAACATATTATATGTCGTTTTTAGTACACTTTTGTATAAAATTTTAATTTTAGTACACTTTTGTATAAAATTTTAATAACAGGAATAATTTATGGAATCTACTACTTCTATGATCAATGCCGCAAGGTCCAGAGAGAAACGTCCAGTAGTTCGTCTTGATCTTTTACCCCCAAAAGCTCCCCATGGGTCTATGATCAACGCTGCAAGGTCCAGGCTCAAAAGTCCAGTAAGGCGGTTTGATCCTTCAGTTTCAGCAAAAAAGATGACGATGCAATCTCGCTCTCCATCTCCAACGAGAAGAAACATTTCTCTCGGAAATTCTTCTAATGATTACAACTCAGATTACGAAGGCACTTTTTCACTTCCTCCGGATGACAACAATAGTCATGAAACTTCACCTCAACTTCCACAGGATCCAAATACTGGACCTTTTTGTGGCTCTCGCTTTGGGGGCCTTCACATGGGTACGAATCGATTTTCACTTCCATGCGATCTAAGAGACCATACACCTCTACCTCTTATCGGTGGCCCTGCCCAAAACATAATAAGTAGAAATAGAAGTCTTCTATGGAATAATCAAAGGAACACAGGAAATCGCGAAGAGAGTCTGCAACCTCCACAGGAATCAAGCCCTTTGTCACGGGAATCAAGCCCTTCGTCACGGGAATCAAGCCCTTCGTCACGGGAATCAAGCCCTTCGTCACGGGAATCAAGCCCTTCGTCACGGGAATCAAGCTCTTCGTCACGGGAATCAAGCTCTTCGTCACGGGAATCAAGCCCTACATTTTCAAGTTTCAACATACAACATGCAAAAGAGATGTTGGCGAATTGGCTAAGATACCTAGAAAAACTGTTTAAGGACCATCCAAAATCTATAGCATTTATTATGGCCGCAATATTGATCATCTGGCGTATAAAATATATACAAAATATGCTCATAGGGGCTGTGACTGGCATTCCAAATGCTGTTAATTGTGTTGGCACCTGGCTTTTTATTAAAAGAAACGTAGTGGGAGACACAACAGCAGTCGCATTGGCACTACCGGCAGGGTCAGCAACAGGCACATTGACATCACCGGCAGGGTCAACAGCAGTCGCATTGGCACTACCAGCAGGCACATTGGCATCACCGGCAGGGTCAACAGCAGGCACATTGGCACTACCAGCAGTCGCATTGGCACTACCGGCAGGGTCAGCAACAGGCACATTGGCATCACCGGCAGGGTCAGCAACAGGCACATTGGCATCACCGGCAGGGTCAGCAGCAGGCACATTGGCACTACCGGCAGGGTCAGCAACAGGCACATTGGCATCACCGGCAGGGTCAGCAACGGGCACATTGGCA
>JAITAS010000046.1 GCA_031284015.1 Puniceicoccales bacterium
TCAGACCGTATCCATTCGGTTGGATCTATTACTCGCCCTTCCTTCTCCATAGCTAAAGCATGTTCTTTTAATCCCCTTGCTCTGCTCAGAGCTGATTGAATTTCTAACCTTGTCAATCCGCATTCCTGATACATATTTGCCAAAGTATCCACGTCAATTGCCATTATTACATCAAACATCTTCCTATCTATGACAGGTGGCATGCAATAATTTCTATTGGATCTACAATCAATAGCCGCCTCTATATATTGGCCCAGATTCTCCAGAGATTCATAGCTGCATACAATTTCTGTAGGGACTGTGTCGGCAAGTGCTCGCGGAGGATATGTTGGAAACGATAGATCATGGTCGATGGCAACGGGACCATTCGCTGTCAACATTACATTGTCACCGTGTCTGTCGATTTGTCCCGTTAGGACGTCCTGGATTTGTATCCACGTTTCTCGGCGTACGAATTCATTATTGTATTGAATCCCAGTACTCCCTTTAGTCGCAATTGCTACAGTACTCCCTTCCAACATTTCCATGGCAATGTAAGGGACTCCACTCATTTCCGCTCCAGAAACGGTAGCTACCACGTGTGGCACTTCTATTCTTCGTTGTTCGCCAATCTCAATGAGCATATTCTGTAACCTTGAAGTTGCCTTATTTCGCCTATAATTTCCACATACTGCTCCAATATGAGTTTTTCTCATTTTTGTTTCTTCTGCGAACCCATTTTTATCATTTTCACTTTTTGATTGGTCACATGGTTTTAACACTATTGGGTCTGACGCCATTTCACCTGGAGCTGTTTTCGGCTGTGTATGTGCCAATTGTATGGTATTAAAGTTACCTTTTCCCAATGTTTTTATTTCAGGAGGGACATTCCTTTCCAACCCAACATGGCCGCATTCTCTGGCATCAAGCAATATCTCAATGGCTTCCGCTTGGAGAGCGATGTCAATGACACATTTTCTGGCATCAACGTCGTTCATCCTAACGGCGGTCATGGCGTTTATTGACAAATTTTCCACAGCGCTACTTTGTGTATTTATACATTCTATAATCGAAGCATTACATAAAGTTTGCAGTGATTGTCTCAGCGTTGCTCTTTCAGTCGGTGATAAATCATATTCTTGTATAAAATCTCTTGTAGAACATAGCAGTGTATTGATTTCTTGAAAACGGGAATTTCTCTTGTCCTTGCATATTTTCTGGTTAGAATTGAGAACAATATTGCGAGAAATTTGTGAAAATTTTTCTTCTTTGTCCGTTTTTGCCGTGACATCTTCTACATTTTCAGTAATGGTAGGTTCGGATGTCTTCGCAACATTTTCCTCATCGCCAAGTCCTTGATCAGTGGTAACCATATCTGCTTGCTCAAATTTTGCTTTGGCATCTTCAAGCCCTTTGTCAACACCACGTCCTCGATTATAAACGAAATCAATTGTCATGCATTCCCGTGAGCCTAAGGGTGTATGCTTAATTGTAATTTGGGTCGCTTTGAATTTGAAAAGCCAAAAAATTGTTTTTGTAATAATAGTCTTCGCTTCTATTGTACATTCTCTGCCATTTATTGTTATGAGGACTGATTGAGGTGTTCCGGTTCTTCTGGCTTTATTTCGCAAATTTGCAATTTGACCTTGCAACGTCTGTTGTTGTGTTGAAACATCCATCCCGCTTTTATGATAACCATTGTGGCAACTTTTTGCAATAAATTTTGCAATATTTCATACCAATATTTCTCTCCAAATGCTTAGCCTGGAAATTCGAACATAATAATAGTGAAAGTTGTGGCTAATCTGAATTATCTTGAGTTTTTAACGTATTCATATTTTTTCAGCTACGAAATGATTTATAATAGAGACAATCCATTTACTGCACATTTGAAATTTCGCAAAAGGATAAATGGGCAAGAAAGCGATAAAAATGTGCAACATTTGATTCTTGACATAGGTAACAGTGGCATGTCCTATGAATGTGGCGACTGGATTGCCATACTTCCCAAAAATAATGAAAAAGAAGTAACTGAAATTTTATGCTTGTTAGGACTAGCGCCCGAAATGCAGGTTAATGTTTCCTTTTTAAATGAAAAAATATCGATTTTTTCTGCCCTGAAAGAATATCTTTGCATAACCAATTTGTCCGATCAATTTTGGAAATGGTTCGCAGAAACAAGAACGAATTCGGATATGAATTCATTCATCATAGATAAAATACTCTCTCCCGATCCAGAATGTCAGGCTTGGGCAAAATCATACTCTCTGTTGGAGATTTTAAAAAAATTCGGTGGCCATTTCAAAATAGAACCAGACGAATTGGTGTCAAAACTGCGCCGGCTAATGCCTCGATTATATTCCATCGCATCGTCTCCCCTTGCCGATCGAGATGAAGTGCACATCGTTGTCGGAGTAGTTAGCTATACGAATGCCATTGGGAACAGAAGAAATGGCATTGCCTCGCATTATTTGGCACATGGCGTACACATTGGAGAAGGTGTCAGAATTTTCATAGTAAATTCCATGTTCGCACTACCGACAAGTGCCGAATCGAACATAATAATGGTTGGTCCCGGGACTGGAGTCACGCCGTTTAGGGGATTTTTACAGGAAAGGCAATGTATAAAGAATAGGGGAAACAAAGTTGGAAAGAGCTGGTTATTTTTCGGCGATAGACATTGTGCAACAGATTTCTTATTTAGGGAAGAATTGCTAACTTTTAAAGGTTCTGGTATTTTAACAAATTTAGATTTAGCCTTTTCAAGGGATCAGGGAAATAAAATATATGTTCAAGACAGAATTTGGGAACGCCGCGAAGAACTCTGGTCATGGATTTCCAATGGAGCATATGTTTATATCTGTGGCAATGCATCCCCTATGGCCATAGATGTTGAAAATGCTTTTAAAAGAATAGCCATGGAAGTTGGAAACTTTACCGAAGATCAGACCAGTGAGTTTTTTAAATCGCTAAAAGACAATCGACGCTACCAAAAAGATGTTTATTAGGATTAATCTGAACGCCAATCAAACAAAATTCCTACGGCCAAAACACTTGCAATATTTTACCGTACCCATATGGCTCGGCCAAGCACTTCTTTGGTTTAGTCCAATGCATACAAATTGTACCCGTCGAAATTGTAGTTGCCTACATTTTGAAAGTTCTAATGCTGTCTTCTTTGTACTGCCCTGTAATGGTTGCCATTTACATTAAACAACACAATTGTATTTGGATCCTTTAAATTCTCTCCAAGAATCCGCTGTTTTTCATTCGCCTGGAGTGTCCCACCGTCTCCTTCTGCCGAATCATCGGTAAGAATTGCATTGTATGTATCTATACCGTCTGCGGTATAAATCCTAAAACTCGCTCCTCCTTTTTTAATTTCTTCTATACTTTTTTGCAAAGCTTGTTCCTGTGCTTTTAGATCTGTGACTTTTTCTACCAGAGACAGTCGTTGTATATGCTGTTGCACTCTTTGTAAAAAGACCTTCTGCATCTTAAGATTGTTTTGATTGTCTTCGACTACGACTATTGATCTGCCAAGAGCTGTGGATAAATGTCGTACATCTTCGGCCCCTAGCATGCCACCTGCAGTATCCTCATTATTCGGCACATCGGTTCTGCCGCTAAGGATGTCCATCTTTTTTCCTAAATACCGTTTTAGGCCTCCTTTCCGTTTCCATTTATCATTATCATTGGAGAGACCATTGGCACGTCCTATGGCTATTGCTAGGCGTAATTGGCTGACTTTTTCAAGCGTTTCTTTTGTCATTGAAACTGTTCCTCCTTGGGCTTGATTAGCAAGAGCTATTCCATCGCATGTTTGGTCTATTTGAGACAATATGGCCCTATACCCACATAAATTTTCTTCCCCAGACATGTTAACTATCGTACGCCCATATTGTGATACGTCTATACCAGTTTGGCTTCTAAAATGTTTTAGATATTGTGTAGTTTCTTGTCCTTTGTCAGCCATTTCCTTTTCTGACATTCTGTTTACTGGCAGGTTTTGGTCAGCAGGGACAGCAAATGATATTTGAGGCATTGGAAGTGCCCCTACTTGAATTGATTCACCCTCTGGTAAATTGCACATATAATTGTCAAGTGCTCTTTCATCAAGGTTATCAAAGATTTGAGGTTTTTCTCTTACCTCACTGTTGTCATGGTCTTGCGTTTGCTCTAGCTGATACATTTGACCCATTAGAGCATCTATTTGGTGCCTTAGCCTTTCCATATTGCTTCTGTTAGTTTGCTGATCACTTTTTCCGATTTCACATGATTTTTCCAGTGCGCTACTTCGCTTTTCTAGGGGTAAAAGGTTCAAAATTGTACACATTCCCCATACGTCGTTATTATCTCTATACTGGGCCAGCAGATTTAGGTATAAATCATCAACTGATTGTCCGTTGGTATCCCGAGCTTGTATGAACCAATTAATCGTGTCAATTGTTTTTTGGAATTGCTCTTTCTCTTTTTTCTCAACGCTATTTATCAATTTCAATTCTGCCATAACCCGTACCTCACGAAGTTGCCTAACCATGTCCTCATCTTTCTTTGGTTGAGTGCCATTTCCAATCCAATGCAATTCAATAATTGCTTTTCTTTGTGCAATTGGAGGTAAACTTGTTAAAGCATTTAAAATTTCTTGAATGTTATTAGCATCTCTGCATTGGGCCAGTGGGACTAGGGGTGAAATAACTTCTTCTAAACCATTAGCATCATGTACGATCGCACCATCAATTGCGCTAATTACTGCTCGAAGTGCATCTTTTGCGGCGGAAAGGTAGTCTCTGCGTTCCATCTCAACCATAGCCACAGCCTGTACCTTACGAAGTTGTCCAGCCATATTAATAGCATTAGTTTGTAGGGAACATTTTCCAATCCAACATGATTCAATAATTGCTTCTCTTTGTACTTTTTCGGGAAATTTTACTAAAATATTTAGAATCTCCCGAATGTTATTAGCATCCCTGTATTGGGCTAGGTTATTTGTATGTGGTAGATTAACTTTTTCTAAATCATCATCATCATGTACGATCGCACCATCAATTGCGCTAATTACTGCTCGAAATGCATCTTTTGCGGCGGGAGGGTAGTTTCCGCGTTTCACCGCAGCCGCAGCCGTAGCCTGTACCTCACGAAGTCGTCCAGCCATATTGATGGCATTGGTTCGTTGAAAACATTTTCCAATCAAACATGATTCAATAATTGCTACTCTTTGTTCGTTTTTGGGTAAATTTACTAAAATATTTAAAATCCCCTGAATGTTATCAGCATCCCTGTATTGGGCTAGTTTGTTTGCAAATAGATCAACTTTTTCTAAATCATCAGTATCACATACGATCACGTCATTAATTGTATCAATTACTGCTCGAAATGCATCTTTTGCGGCGGAAGGGTAGTCTCTGCGTTCCATCTCAACCATAGCCATAGCCTGTACCTTACGAAGTCGTCCAGCCATATTGGTAATCCTATTTTGTTGAGTACCATCTCCAATCAAACATGACTCAAGAATTATTTCTCTTTGCTGTTCCGGTGATAAAGACACTAAAGTCCATAAAATATCTTCACTTCCTTTGCATTTGGCCAGATTTACACTGGCAGGTGAAGCAATCCTTTCTTTTGCATCTAGATCACGTATGATTAATTCATCAATCGCATTAATTACTTTCTGCAAGTTTTCTTCCTGGTCGGGTGTGTTTTGTCCTTCAGATTTTGCAATAGCCTGTACTCTACGAAGTTGTCCAGCCATATTGGCAGCCTTAGTTGTATCGTTTGTAATGCCGTTTGCATCGAAGCATATGCTCCATATTGCTTCTTGTTGTTGTGTTGGTGATAAATTTTTTAAAATCTCTAGAATTCCCTGAGCATCACTATTATCACTATTCTTGTCGGGATCAGCATACTTTGCTAAAAAGTAATGGAAAGACATTCCGGCGACCACAGTAACTATCAAAGCATATATCCATTGCCAAGCTGGGATAAATACAATGGAAGTTATCATAAGCGCAAGCACAGTGACTTTCCAGTGGCCACATACTTTACATTGACATTCTCGGCTTTCCAAATTTATTTGAACCAGCTTCGATCTGTCCAATTGAGCTGGTATTTCTGGTTGCACTTCTGCCAAGGCCAAATAACTTTCGCCGGGAAGAACGGATGTTAGATCAGGATTATCAGGATTAATACATAGTGTGCTCATAATTTTAAATTTTTATTGTTATCTATATTTCATCAAGATAACTATTCTTTTTTTGTCAATGTATTTTGTAAAAAACATTCAGTAATGTGTTGTCTTTTTATTACATTCGTAATAAACGTAAAATCCTAAATCTCTTGTGTTCAAAAGGATCCATTGTGAAAATTAAAATCACTTGGAATTGGTTATTTTGTATCAACACGTAGTAGATGGCACATAGTAGAATAAATAGGCATCCGCATAAAAACGAAACAAAAGCGCGGTGATGTAATTTTAGTGCGATACGGATCCACATTAATTGAATTAACAATTCCTTCCATTAGGAAAGGTTTCAGCATAATTGGGCTTCTTGGGAAACGCACAGTTGTCGGTCTAACTGAAATTCTCCAATCGGTCGATTAGAGGATAGTTTTGAAAACGTGATTAGAATTACTGAAGCATTGAGGTGGAAAAATTAACCCCACGGCATCCATATGTTGCTCCAAAAAGAAGAAAAATTGCCAAAAAAGAACATCCACCACCACTCAGATACAAATATTTTTCTAGGCTTTGTTTTTCCAAGATGGCTTCCGGAATATTTGCAATAGAAAATACGGTAAAAACCCAAAAACTACGTTGATTGTTAGAATGGTACAAAAATATGTGGATTTATTTTGAATGTTTATGGCATTGGGCGGGAAAAATCCTACCACATAGAACAGCGCACATACGATTAATCCGCTGCCAGCAACCACACATATGCCGAGTTTTCCAAATGGAACTTTATATGAACAAATCATGCCGGGGTAGCGAAATTTTAAGACAATTGCGGATAGGAACATTATCACATACATCAATAGCAGAAATTGTGTGGTCGCAACGGTTAACATTGTAAATGCAGTATTTATCGATTCGGCAAATATGAACAAGATGGATAGGAGTGATGAGATGGCCGCCTGAGCCAACATTATGTTTGTTGGCATATTATAGCGGTTCAGTTTGTGGAACCACTTCGGCAAATCTCCATTATGTGTTGTCGCATGAAGTGCTCGAGGAGGACCAGATACCCATGCACAAAACCACGCAATTGAGCCAATTACCATTGAGCACGAAAGCAAAGGCATGACCCATGGCATTTTAACTTCTGCAAAAAATACCGCCAGCACTTGCATCGCTCCACCATTCATTGTGATTTCATTTGCAGGAATCACGATGGCTATTGCCAAAGAACCCAATATGCAAACAGCTAAGATCAAAAATGAAGATATGAATATGGCCCTAGGATATTGTTTTTGCGGGTTATCAACGTCTTGGATATGGTTAGCTGACATTTCAAGTCCGGCAAAACCGAGCAATACACCAAGGAACAGTGAAACGTTGGCTGCACTAGATAAGTCAGGGATGATGGCGGTAGCCGAAAATTCTATCTGGGATTGTTTACTAGACATTAACCAAAATATTCCAACACCGACCATTAGGGTAACGGGAATAAAAGTACCAATAATTCCGCCTATTGTGCTGATACATCCAGTCAGCTTGACTCCTCTTAATGTTAAAAATGTTCCGACCCAAATGACAATGAGTATGGTGGAAAGCGTAAAGATTTTATCATCTATTAATTGGGGGAATATGCCATAGGCTACTGTGCTGGCAATGAATGATAGGGCCATTGGAAAACATATAAAATTGTTGGCATTTTGTAACCATACTGCCAGGAAACCGATACGAGGTCCGAAAGCTTTAAAAACCCAGCTGTAGATTCCACCATCGCCCAAACTTCCCGATGCTAATTCGGCGGATACCAATGCACTTGGAATTAGGAAACAAAAAACTGCAGTGAAATAAAAAAACAACATTGATAGTCCATAGGGAGCTACCGATGGTAGAGTTCTGACATTTGCAATGGCTGCAAAATTTATCATCACCAAAGAAAATACCCCTATATGTTGTCTAGTACTCACAAATCTCCTGGTGAAAACGAGAATAATAATTTAAAACCTTGCAAGTATTTTATATAAACATGTGTATACCTAAGGGAAAAGCTTATTTCACATAGGCAATGAATCGAAGCTATAATCAGGAGCTTTAAAAGCTTCCCTGCTTTTGTTACATTCAATCCGTTTATTTCTCAATTTATTTGGATACCTTTGCCATTAAATCCCTTTCTTTTTTTTGGTCTTCGCACATATCTCTTTTTTGATGAGCATCTCTTTTTTGATGATTTACACATCACCATAATCTACATCATATCGATTGGGTCCACATCGATGGTTAAGGTAATGTCCTTCGCTTTTTTAAGCACTTCTTTGCTTTTGTGGATTTTTTCTAGGACAATGGCTGTATTTTTGGAAAAACACATAAGAGAAAAACGAAAGCGATCTTTAACTTTAAATATCACAGCTGGAGCCAATCCTCGAAGCTCAAATAGTCCCTGAGACTGTTTTCGCAAATCATCGCAAAAATTTTTTGCCAAAAATTCTGTTTTTACCTCGTTTTTTCCAGAAAAAATTAACCGAATAATATGAGAAAATGGTGGATAGAAAAATTCACTGCGGGAAACCAGTTCATTCTTTAAAAAAGCTTCAATATCATTTTGGACGGCCAATTTAATTAGGTCAGAAGATGGAAAATGGGTCTGAATTATAACAATTCCAGGTTTATTTCCACGGCCTGCGCGTCCAGATACTTGAATGATTGATTGAAAAATTCTTTCATTGGATCGAAAATCAGGAAAGTTCATAGCATTGTCTATGTCAATAATGCCTACGAGTGACACATTTGGGAAATCCAATCCCTTAGATATCATCTGTGTACCAACTAGAATGTCGATTTTTCCATCCCTAAAACGATTTAAGATATTATAGAAGCTATCCTTTGTCATTGTGGTGTCAGAATCAAGACGCTCAACTTTGGCCAATGGAAACAATGAAGTAACAACGCTTATAAGCTTTTGCGTGCCTATGCCACTTTGAAAAATATCATATCCTCCACATTTCGGACATTTGGTCGGCAAATTTTCGATGTAATTACAAATGTGGCATCGCAATGTATTTTGCTGCTTGTGATATGTCATGGAGGTGCTACAATGTGGGCACGTGGCAACATAATTGCAATTTTTACAAAATACTACCGATGCATATCCTCGTTTGTTGAGAAATAAAATAATCTGTTCGTGGTTTTCTAGGCGATTCTCTATTAGCTCGTGAAGCCGAGATGATATGATATTTTTGCTCCCCGAAGAATATTCATAGCGCATATTGACCACTTCAATTGTGGGTAACGTGCTGCCATCAATCCTATTTTTCAATACATTCAATTTGTACTTTCGCAGCGATGCATTGAACAGGGATTCAATGGAAGGTGTCGCGGACCCCAAAACGCAAATGGCGTTGCACAGTTTGGCACGATAGACTGCAACGTCACGGGCGTGGTAACGTGGAGTTTCTGCCTGTTTGTACGTCGTTTCGTGTTCTTCATCGACGATGATTATTTTTGTATTTTTTAGGGGAGCAAATACTGCCGAGCGAGCCCCAATAACAATTTTTGCTTCACCATTGGCCATTGCCAACCAGGCATTACGGCGTTCTCCTTCTGACAATCCGCTATGCCAGACCACAACTTGAGCGGCAGGCAAATCTATGCCATGCCTGATGCGGCGGACCGTTTGGGGCGTTAGGGTAAGTTCAGGGACCAAATAAACTATATCACCACCCATTTCTAGGACATTTTTTATGGCATGTAGATAAACTTCCGTCTTGCCAGAACCCGTAATTCCATGGATTAAATGTGTGCAAAATTCTCCCTTGACTAAACTTTTGGCAATACCGGCTGCAGCATCTTGCTGTTCAGTGGTCAGAATCACATTCTTCCCATTATTTTCGCTTTCACTAGGTATTGGATCGTCATAAACAATGCAATCAGCTCGTTCAAAGAGCTCCCCTACAATCCCTTTGTCAATCAGAGAATTGATTGCAGCAACTGAAAAATTTTTTAATTCTGCCTTGCCAAATGTTCTGTTAGACTTTAGTAAAAATTCATACAATAAGTATTGTTTTGGAGAACGGACCTCTAGGGTCTTGCGGTCTTCGTCGGACAAAATTTTTATTAAGGAGAGTTTTGTTACCAACTTAAATTTGGTGTTTTTTCTTATTGCTAGCGGAATAACGGTTTCGAGTAAGGATCTATACGAAACTGCATAATATTTGTGCATCCAGAAAATTAATTTTATTAGGTCCGAGCCAAGCAATGGAATATCGTGTTCAATATTTAAAATTTCTTTTACCTGAAACGATGACATGCTAGGGTCGATGTAGCAAATGTTAATGATGATACCCAACGTTTTTGTCCGCCCAAATGGTACTCTAACAAGCATACCATTGGTCAGCACATTTTCCAATCCCCGTGGAATTGTGTATAACAACGGTTCATCGAATGTTCCAAACGTTAGAACCTCTGCACAAAGACATTCCATGATTTAGACCAGCGGTAACATAAATGCCCTAAGGATAAAATATACCAAAATTGTAAAGATTGCAGATATTGGGACGGTCGCAAACCATGTTACAAATATTGTAAAAAGTAGCCGTAAGTTCAATCCTTTGAGCCCTTTTTCCAGTCCAACTCCAATAACTGCACCGGTTGCGGCATGGGTAGAACTTATTGGCATCCCAAAGACGGATGCTAGGATAATCGTTGTGGCGGTTGAAAAATCTACGCTAAATCCTTTGGAATTTGATAGCAACGTGATGCTGCGTCCCATCGTATTAATGACCCTATGACCCAGGAATAAAACCCCCGCCGACATTCCTATTCCTCCGATCGCAAGCATCCAAATGGGGATGGAGCAATTGGCAAATGAATCCGGGAGCATACCAAGCTTTGTGACAAAATATATGGCAACGACCGGTGAAACACTATTGGCAACATCGTTTGATCCAATGGCAAACCCTATCAGACACGAGGTTCCTGCTTGAAAACGCCTGAAAACATGTTCAATTCCAAATTCTCTGTCCTTAAATTTTATGGTTAGTCTTTTCGTTATGCTTCTAAGCGCCACATATAATATGGGAAAAATCAATAGTAAAACCCCAAATGCCCTACTCGGGTACACACAACTTTTCCAAACCGTACTTCCCCGTATTATGGCAACGATGATTGCAATAACGACCACACTAGCATAGGCGGGGAGCCAATTGCACGCCCGTTGCATAACTTTGGAATTTTCTCCCCGATAAATTGTTAATTTTATTAATTTTATGGTGACTAATGAACATGCGGCGGCTAAAAATGGCGTAAGTATCCACGACAAAGTCAATAGTCCGAACAATTTCCAATTGACAGACCTAATTCCTCCCAATGCTGTGGCGATTCCTATCATTCCTCCGACGATTGCATGGGTTGAGCTTACCGGCAATCCGGTGCGTGTGGAGACAAAAATAAAACTGCCCGCAGCAATCATGCATGCCAACATTCCTGCGACATAGGTGTGCGCATCATTAAAACAGCTAACATTTACAACTCCATCAATTAGTGTTTTTGAAACATTGGATCCCAGCAAGATTGCTCCGAAAAAATTTAAAATAGCGGCGATTAGAAGTGCATGTTTAATTTTTAAGGCTTTTGACCCAACGGCTGAAGCGAACGCATTTGCAACATCATTTGCCCCATTATTAAACGCAACGAAAATCGCCCCAATTACAGCCAAAATCAATATAAACATCATACGGAAATGTTCCCAACAATTTGTCCTTACACATATTGAAGGTAGAAACAATCATTGTCGCTTTTTGTTTAAAAGACAACTTTTTATTATAACAATAGACATTGCTCAATCAACACATCTCCAAACTCTCTCGTAATTCCTTGATTTTATATTTCTAGATGAAAAATATGTTGTTTTTTTTGAGATGGAGACTAAAATTCTTTTTGATTATTGATTATGGAACAAGAAGCTATAGCTATACAATCCATAGAGGAAGTATCTTCAAAAGTATTGAAGCGTTTATGTGATGATGAGCAGTTCAGTACAGAGGCAAGCAACTTGATACTAAGCTCTTGTCAAAAGATATCTATGGAAGATAGCAAACCAAATATTGCCATTCATTCTTTTGTACCACTGGTACAATCATCGAAAAGTTTACACAAAGAATTCGACAAAAATTTCACAAAACGCTCGGTAACGAATGATAAGGCGATGTTCCGCGAATTTAATCCTTTAAAAAAATCTTTCCATGAGATACACCATGAGATACAAAAAGAATCTATTGAAGCGTTTGAAAAAGAATTTAATAAACGTTTGGTATCAACGATAGGCGAAAAAAATGCTAAACGCCTAGTACGAAATAAAAAACAACACCAATTGGCATTGTTCCGATGGATATTTTCTTTGTGCACCATAGCCAGTTTGCCTTACATAGAAGATGATTCAACAAAAAATACTGGCCCACTGTTCTCATAAACTATGTCTTTTATCACTGGATGAATAGCGAAAATCTATGGCAAATGTTTGGCCAAGTTGTGTGTAAAATACCATCGACGAAAGTCCGATGATCTGTAAGCATATGGAAGATGTTTTCGATTTGTGGGTAATGCATTGGTAATTTCGTATTGCCTGACACCGATTTATAACTTTCAGTTGGCAATATAATTGGAATAAGACATGTCTGAATATGCTATCGGGAAGACTATTGTGCCAATATTCTTTTTTCAATATGGAAATTGAAGCTATCGAGGCAATTGTCATTGCCAGAGCGACGGTAAAGAAAGTCGTGGGAAACGTTAAATCTATCATTTTTTATCATCTCTATTTTAAGTCTGTCTTTTAATCCTGTCGTAGAAATTTATTGTCAAAATTAGCCATCGGATCATAACAAAAATCATGTCAGATAAAAAACAAAGTAATCCAGACGATAAAAATCCAAAATTTAAACGCGTTAGGTTTGTTAAAAAGTTTTTGCGCCATATGCCCCGGAAGTCATCTATCCACAAATATCCCATTCTGAATAAATTTGCCAGTGCAGCACGAAAAAAGTCCTACCTATGGTCTTTTAGGGTCTCAGAAGTGGTCCCAGCATTTTACATCGGATGGATAATAACTCTTATGCCCCTTCCCTATGTGGCACATGTAATTGTTGCATTTTTTGCTGCTCTAATGTGTCGGGCAAATGTAGCCATTTTGGTATTTTTGCCTATTCTTTCCAATGTTGTTACTTTTCTTTTCTTTTGGGCTGTAACATACAAAGTGGGAGTTTACGTGATACATTGGCTTGGTACGGGTATGGAAAGGTTGCCACTGCTTGTAACTTTTGATAAACATGCAATCAGAAATTACGGTGAATGTGCCATTCGCATATTGGCTACCATAACTCTCGGAGCAATAATTTTAGGTCCCTTATTGGGAGCAATCTGCAGTGAAATTTACCGATATTATGCCAAAAAGTACGTCTCTAAGGGTTAGGGGCCTAGGACTTATAAATTCAAATAAAGAGAAAACAGGGGATAGAGGTGGAAGAGAAGAAGGTGTGAGTGCAGAGGTCGTAGTGGGTGGCGATGTGACGCCAATTCTTCACACTACCGAACACATGTTTTCAATTTTGTGGCAGCGTTTGTGCAGATTTACGTCGTAGGGTAGTTGGATTTTGCGACTGCATATGGACGGAATACAGGGTTCTATCCCGCGGCGTTTCAATTCTTACCGAAACCAGTTGGCATCGCATCCCTTGCCTGCAAGCAGATAACTCATTTCCGGTAAATTTTTGAGTAGTTTTTCGGAGTCAACGATGTCATTGACATTCTCAGCCGTCAGCAGCAACCTCTCCGGCTGCCCAATGTGTCGGGGAGAAGCCCTCCTTTTTTAGGCTTGCATAGTAGAGGAACTCGGAATTAACAAAGCACTTGTGTCTAGGCATGCTAAAAAGTTGATAAACGATAACTTCATCAAAAAGGAAGGCCAGCGATACATGCTTTCCTATGACCAACACCTTCGGCAAAAAATTAGTTTTCGGTATGTTTTTCGGGTAAACGTTTATAAAACTCGCTCTTATAGTGTAAACATTTTTTGGAAATATTCTCATAATTTTAGAAAACGTTTACAAGTATCTTTACCAATGTGAAATTACCAATTTGGAGGTAAAAAAGTTATGAAACGCCAAATGTCAAGATGTTCACTCTTTGTTTCGAGCTATTAAAATTTATTAAAAAATATCAAAACTCGTAAAAATAGTTGACCTATATCAACGAATGGCGTAAAGAATTTACATGAATGTTAAAACTATTTTGGATTGTATGAAAAATACAGTGCGTTTTTGTTGCTCGTGTTTTTGCTGCAGAACGGTAGGAAATTCGGATGAATTGCAACCGCTTCTGCTAAAAAAAACGACATTGCTGGGGAACTGCAATTTAGGAAATCATACTGTTAAAACATTATCAGAATTTTCGTTGCCAGATGCTCCACCATCAGAATCTTTACAGCTAAAATCCACTTCTTCATTTACTTTGCCAAAGCCCACAGCACCACAAATGCCATCAGCATCGGAGCCTCTTACGGCCCCACTAATGTCTCCACAGCCTGCAAAAGAACAACTACAACAAAACATAGATGTTATTTTGGCTCAAATCTCCTATTCTATCTCCTTGGCAAATTGTATTCTCGACCAGCAAACCTACATAATACAATATGGTATGGATATGATACGTGATGGTAATAAGCCAGAATGGGCTGCTCAGGTGTGTGCGTCCATGGCAATTTTATACCAAAGTGGGATTGAACAACACATTCCGGATCAAATTACCATCGAAGACAACCAAACTCCTGAGGCCATTACACGGTCTAAGACAGATCTAAGCAGCGTTGTTTTTGCCCAACAGTTTATTGCACAACGAGCGGTTGCTACAAAACATTTGGCTAAGGTAATGTCTGCCAATGGTGCTGATTATACCATAATGAGTGATTACTTAAAGCGACAAAGATTTTCTTCTTGGAGTAGGGGATGTCTTGTTTTGAAATATTTTTTGCTGCAACAACGAACGGATTGGGTAGAAGATGCAAGAAGCATATATTATTTTGAGGGTAATAAAAGGAAAGGTCAAAATCTTGACTTGCAGAAATTACAGAAAGCGTACGACACACATTTCCTTTCAGCAGATCATGCAAAATATACAAAGACAGTCGCCATGTATACAGCTTTCACGGCGATGGCACTAAGAAAAACACAATTCGATGGGAAAGATTCCGCTCAACGAACATGTCTACTACAAAGAGCAATGACTAGAGCAGACCTGATTGCAAGTTATGAAGAAGCATATAAAATGTTATAAAAGGCGGAACATTTGATGGAATGAAAGGTGGTATAGCGGACTCTGCGGCACTTGGATCTCCAGTATATTTTTTTATTGAACCAGAACAAAGTGATATACATAGGATGCAGGTTCCTTTCTCTAGAATCCATGCTGCGTATTTCATATCACCCGAACTATGCCATGATGATGATCCAGATAGAAAGAATGATATAGATTATGGTTACGGAGGAGGTCATGAGTTTGTATGTGATTTAAGCAGACTTTCAATAGAGCTAATCGGACCGGACCAAGATTAGCCTGATAGCCAAAATAAAGGTTTTTTCTTGTAAAAAGAAGATTTTAACTCTAGGAGTTAAACAGAAAGTATTTTATGAATAAAATTAATGTTAGAAATATGCCGATAGAAATTATCTCTTTTGATTGTGGGAATGCAGAGATAAAAATTGGAGACATACCTACAATGATTATTGACCCTAATCCATGTGTGACCAGGGAAGGTATGGTATTTTTGCTTTCAATAGACGAAGAAAAGGAAGAGTGGGAGGAGTTAATAGAACTTACTAAAGGCAATTTAACATTTCCTGGATTTACAGACGATCCACGTTTAGTGAAAATTGCAGAAAGGGTTCTAGGGTGGAGATCTGCAGAAGAATTTCAACCCGGTATCATTATTCCACCATTAAATGAATAAATTTGTTGTTATTAAAAACATCAAAAACTTACAAAAAATGTTAAGTTGTAAAGGAGGAATATTGGAGAGGTAAATTTTCCGTTCCTCTTCTGTTTCGCTGTTCTACCATTCCCCCCTAACAAACCCATAAGTATAATTTAACATAAAAAGTAGTCCATAGAATATAATGGACAGGAAATGGATCATAGGTGAATAGGTGAAGGTACCGTGTAGAGGGAAATGATGTGTTTCTTAAATGCCATATACCCCCAGCGACCCCAGCCGAAAAATTCCATGTTTGCCCGGCAACCCCAAAGCCGAAGACGATATAGGCTCGTAGCAATCCGTAAGCGCTAAAAAATTTCATGTTCATCAACAATGCTTGGATCTCTGTTTTTCAGATCAGGATTCCCAGGTTTATCATTTTCAGGACCGCATTTTTCCTTTTCTGGGTAGCTCCCTCCGTAGTTATTCCTTCCCACCCACAGCAGTATTTGCAAATGGTCGTACAACCTTCCATTTATGCCCTTCAGTTCTGTGCTTTGCCCGCCCAACGTTCCGGGCATCGACAGTTCTCTACCTATCGTCTTACACCCTATGCACAGCAGCATCCACAGCATGCTCCCTGCAAACAAAATATTTGCCAATACCTTCCTTGGCTGCCTTCTGTTTTCTCTACTTTCCACCAAGCTTCCTACCGGTACCCTAGGCTCAGGACTCAAAAACTCAAATAAAAAAGGAAAGAACAGGGAATGCAAATGGCAGAGAGGGAGATATACTCATTTCACTTAACAAAGGCGCGCTGAAGAGCAGAAAAGAAGGAAGGAGAAGTTGGCAAAATATAGCAAAGCGTCTTTTTTAGATGAGCCCAGAATTTCTCAATGGGGTTTAGGTCTGGAGAATAGGGAGGAAGGTAAA
>JAITAS010000021.1 GCA_031284015.1 Puniceicoccales bacterium
CATTTCGGGCTTCCCATTCCCGGGATGCCAGTCGTCTCGTTGGTCACCTCCATAATTATTCCTCCCCACCCACAGCAGTATTTGCAAATGGTCGTATAACCTTCCGTTGATGTCCTTCAATTCCATACTCTTCCCGCTGAGCATCCCAGGCACAGGCAATCCTCTCCCCATCGTCTTGCACCCTCCGCACAGCATCATCCATAGCATCACGCACACCATGCTGCCCATTAACAAAATACTTGCCAATACCTCCTTTATCCACCTTTTCTTTTCCCTACTTCCCACCAAGCTTCCTCCCGGCTCTCTAGTGTATTTATTCCTCCTCCTTTTCCAATGCTTTATTCTTCAGGCTTTTTCTTTGGGCTTTTGACCTTTTGCTATGAATTCTTGCTATGAATTTTTACTTCTATCCAGAAACAATTCCTCGGAGAAAAGAAACTTATGAATGGAATTTTGGCTAACATTTTTGAGGGAATATTGAGGGATTGGCTTTTCTCTGACACCTCATTTGATATTTTCCCCATCCCCCGCAAGGCCCGTGTTTAAGCGATTTTCTGTGTTGGCTGCCTGACCAGGATTCGAACCTAGACAAACTGGACCAAAACCAGTTGTGCTACCATTACACCATCAGGCATTTGAGCTTAAAATTTTTGGCTGAAATTGTTACCAAATGCAAGTTTTTAAAATATTATACTTGGCAAAGTCAAGCAGAAGCAATATTTATTCTATCGATTGGGATGTAACCTTTGAAAAAAACGTCAACTACACCAAATAAGCTAGGATTATACTGCCACGTACCATTTTGTACTCACAGATGTTCCTACTGTGCTTTTTACCAAGAATCACCGACCAATCAATTGATTGGGCAATACTTATCCGGCATAGAGAAAGAATTTTCCATGCTAGATGTTGGGCAACCCTTCGACACAATTTACATTGGTGGGGGAACGCCCGGCATATTAACTCCCCAAAACCTTGGAAGGCTGTGTGAAATTTTAACAAAAAATAACAGTAAAGTATACCCCGCTGAATTTTCGGTAGAATTTTCTCCAGCAACGATAAAAAAAGACAAATTAGATATTTTAACACAGTATCATTGCAATCGCATAACCATAGGAATACAAAGTTTTAACCCCAAAACTATACAAATTCTGGGGAGAAGGCAAACGCCTCGGCAAATTTTGGAAGCTTGGAAAATAATTTCATCGTGTAAAATTAGCAATATTGGAATCGATTTAATTTTTGGAGTTCCCGGACAGACACTGATGGAATGGCTACAGGATTTGCAACGGGCGATCGACCTAGAACCACAGCATATTTCAACCTATAACCTAACCTTTGAAGATAACACTCCCCTAAGGGACAAATTAGTTACACGGGTTTTTGACCAGAAATCGAACGATGAAGAAGCAGACTTTTATTTGCAAACCTGGGATTTTCTTAAACAAAGAGGATATGAACAATATGAGATTTCTAATTTTTGTTTACCTAAATTTGAAAGTATTCACAATTCAAACACATGGAAAATGCAAGACTGGATTGGGATTGGCCCGAGCGCATGTTCCCAATATAATAATCGAAGATTTGCCAATCCATCGTCGACTACCCAGTGGCTAAAATCTCTCGAACGAGGAAGTTTGGCGTATATACACAATGAAATTCTTAGTGAACAAATTTTTGTGGAAGATTCCATAATTTTTGGCCTACGCATGAATGCGGGAGTTAACATCTTAAATTTACAAAATAAATATCCCTCCATCAATTTTTCACGGTGGAAAGATTTATTTTTTCAGTTAGAAGCCAAAGGCTTTTTGCGGGTTACTAACAATATCATCCGACTGACAGATACGGGTCGCCTAATTGCAGACACAATTGCGGTAAAAATTTTAGAATGTACCATGGACGATAAAAGGATTTAATGAGCACGACTATTGGTCAAAGAGGCTATCAATTGACTTTACATATCGATTGCCTGACGCATCTGCAAAGACCACATGATCGTTATCTGCTTCGGAAATAAAAATTGCGGAATCGGCGGTTAATGGGCAGTTACCATCAAGAATTCTATCATCAACTTTCATTCTGCATGAATTTTTATCGCACATTACTTCCGATACCCTATGATTGTGGAAAAAATTGTCGACGGCCTTTTGAAGGTCGGTATAACCTGTTAGTTCGTTTTGAGAAACTTTCGCAAGGGCATGGTCTTTCTTTGTCACTTTGCGTTTAGAAACGACATTTTCATTTTCGTAGCCATGAAGGATATATTGTTTTTGCCTTAGCAGATCCTTTTCTCGTTTTACGGTAAGAGCTGCCCGCGTATACTCTACCTTGGATGTTTGGTTGTCATAAACCTTTAACCCAACGAACGCTATTATCGTGAAAGCTAGTGGCAATACTACCGCAGGCCTTTGTAGCACCGCAAAAACATTTGCAGATGAAAATTGAGTTTTTACCAGCTTCTGGAGATTCGAGGTCGAAGATTGTACTGATGTGCTGTATCTAATGCATGTTGTTTTAAAATTATTTGCGAACTTTTTTAGGAAAGCGTAGAATGTTGTGAATGGATAGGTAATGACTTCTACTATGTTGCGGACAAGTTTTTTGATGGATTGATATAGCCTACGGATAGCTGTTAAAATTGAACCATATATTTTGAGGATGGCATTTTTTATGGATGAACATACGAGCAAAATACCTTTACATATCGATTGGCTTATGAAAATGGGAACAGATATCAAAAATTTTAGAGCATCGATTGATTTTTGACATCCCAATTTGATAAAATTCCAAGTTTTTGCAAAACATGATCGCCCTAAGCTGCTCACTTTCGTGATTGCCAAACACATCCAGTCAATGGTGTGCATAATACCAACCTTCGTCACCCGTAAAGAAACAATGGCGGCGAGCTTTGATAGGTGAACGATTTGGGAAAAATTTTTATGGAATTGTTTTGGGGAGTTTGATATTGCTGATGCCAGCGCCGGTTTGGCATGTCTGAGTTTTCCAACAATTTTATTGGCTACTCCTTTGGTTGCTCTATATGTTTGGACGGTTCTGGAAGCTAATAAAAGGGTAACTTCCGTTGCACATTTAGATATTACTTTCAAAAAACCGATTACTTTTGGAAATTTTGTCGCAATGGTATCCTTAGTGAGAGCTTTCGCTTCTGTTAGAAATCTTTGCGTTTTCTTTAATAAAGTTCTGTAGAGATGGGATACAAAACTTTGCCAATGCCTGCTTGGGGAGGAGGATTTATTTGGAAAATTTTTCATATTAATCGATAACTTTGGGTCATTCTACAGCAAATTATTCTACATCAATGGGTTTTAGGTTCCAAATTTTTGTTGCATAATCTTTAATTGACCGGTCACTGGAAAACATTCCAGAGCGTGCGATATTTAAAATTGCTTTTTGGGCCCATCTTTGCTTATCCCTATATGCCTCATCGACCGCCTTTTGTGTTCTTACATAATCCTCAAAATCAGCCAACACGAAAAATGGATCGCCGCCATCAAGTAGGCTATTTCTTATATTCCTGAGGGGAGCCTCCCCATACTCGGTCACAAAGAAATTTGATGCCATCCAATCTAAAATGGAATGAAGCTCTTCGTTCTTATTATAGTAATCGTAAGGGAAATATCCACTTGTGTGGAGTTCTTTGAGCTCCTTCTCTGTATGACCAAAGACAAAAATATTAGCATCTCCAACTTCTTCTTTAATTTCAACGTTTGCGCCATCAAGAGTGCAAATTGTACAAGCTCCATTCATTGCTAGTTTCATATTTCCTGTGCCCGATGCTTCTTTCCCTGCCGTAGAAATTTGTTCCGACAGATCCGCCGCTGGAATAATATCACAAGCAAGAGAAACATTATAATTTGGTAGAAATATCACACGTATTTTATCGTTGTTAGAGTTGTTGTTTATCTCCTTTGCCACTATGCTAATTCCATGGATTATTTGTTTCGCCATGTAATATCCAGGAGCTGCCTTTGCACCAAATATAAATGTCCGTGGTACCATATCCCTATCGCCTCTTATGACGTGCCTATACATGTGTAAAATGTGCAATAAATTAAGGTGCTGCCGCTTGTACTCATGTAAACGTTTGATTTGAACATCGAATAGGGAATTGGGGTCAACTTCTATGCCACATAGTTTTGAAATTTTTCTAGCAAGATTCAATTTATTCGATGTTTTGATTTCTAAAAATTTTTGCTGAAAAACAGGATCATTGGCAAAATTTTCCAGATCTCGCAATTGTTCGGAATCTTCTGTCCATTTTGGTCCAATTGCTCGGTCGAGCAGCTTTGACAAGCTTGGGTTGCAACATCTGATCCACAGCCTTGGTGTTACACCATTTGTGACATTTGTAAATTTTTTCGGAAACATTTGATAGAATAGCGGAAATAGTAAATTTTTTACTAATTCCGAATGCATGGTCGCTACTCCGTTTATGTACTTACAGCACACAACAGCCAAATGTGCCATGCGGACAACTTTGACTTTATCACCACTGATAATGGATAGGGCGTTCTTTTTGGAATCATCCCCTGGCCACTTTTTTTCAACTTCTTCCGTGAGGAATCTGCGGTTGATTTCACAAATTAATTGATAGTGCCTTGGGAGTAAGTATTCCAACATTCCCGCCGACCATTCTTCCAGTGCCTCCGGTAATAATGTGTGATTTGTATATGAAAAAGTTTGTTTGCAAATATTCCAGGCATCGTCCCATGAAAAATTTTCTTCATCGAGCAAAATGCGCAACAGTTCTACGATCGCAATTATTGGATGCGTGTCATTTAGTTGAATAACTACTTTTTTTGCGAAAGTATCAAAGCTTTTGTTGCCATTTTTGAACCTGCGAATTATGTCTTGTATGGAACAGCTAACAAAGAAATATTGTTGTGTTAATCTCAGAATTTTTCCACTATCCGTAGAATCATCGGGATACAACACCTTTGAAATTGTCTCATTTTTTACCTGTTTGTCCATTGCTTCGAAGAATTTACCTTCGTTGAACATTTTCAGATCAAACTCACTTGCTGACCGCGCCTCCCATAGACGCATAAAGTTAACCGTATTGGATCTATATCCAATTATTCCAATGTCCCAAGGAACTCCCTGTATCGTTTCATAGTCTTGCCAAACGGGTTTCAAATCTCCACGGCTATCATAGCGGTACTCGACTTTACCATATAGCTTAACGTTTTGGGTATTTTCAAGTCGACAAACTTCCCATGGTGTTCCAGAGAGCAGCCAGTTGTCTGGTTTTTCCACCTGCTTCCCATCCACTAGCTCTTGTCGGAAAAGTCCAAGTTCATAGTGGATTCCATAGGCTACTGCTGGATAATTAAGAGTTGCCAAAGAATCCTGAAAACAAGAAGCCAGCCGACCAAGTCCTCCATTTCCAAGTCCCATGTCGGGCTCCACATTTACGATATCATCGAAGTTTTGGCCTAAAACTTCAAGTGCTTTCTTTGTGTCATCAAGAATCCCAAGGTTAATTAGGTTATTTTTCAATAACCGGCCCGGTAAATATTCCAATGACATATAGTAAACCCTACGCACATTATTTACGTGATGGGATCTTTGGGTTCGTATAAAATTGGACATTATCATTTCTTTTGCCATCAAGCATACTGCTACCCACCAGTCTCGTAATGTTGCAGATGTCTGTTCCCTAGCCAGGTCAAATTGTAAGTGTTTAATTATTGATTCTTTGATTTTCAGTTTAAAGTCTTGTGCTTGTGTTTTTTCATCCATTAGTTTACTCCCGTTTTTTGGCTATCCCTGTGCGTAATTTTTCCATTTTTGCCCAATTTGGAAATATTAAATGTAAAATTTAGGCAATTTCAATCTAAAAAATCTCAAACTAATGTTTTTTTGGTTTGACTTTTCGTAACGTTCCCATTTAAAGGACCTACCATGAATATAGTAATAGAAGAAATATTTGGAAAAGTAAAAAATGTGGCCGATGCAGTGAGTGTTACGGCGCAAAATTCCCTAAGACAAGCGCTAAACGTAAGTCCACGAGCGCAAGCTATCGTTCGAGAAGTAGTAGATCTTACAGGGAATTGTGCAAAGAAACTTTATAGGCGAACAGTTGGTACTTTACAGCAAGCAACGACATCGTTGACACGGATTTTCGCACATCCAAGTGAAGAATTTCGTCATAAGAAAAGTTTTCCTGAGCGTCCTGTGGTTGGCATAAGTGATATGTTTAAACGATGGAATGAAGAGTATGTTAACTTTATTAGAAACCAGTGCATGAAGCGATTTGAAGATTGTGAGGGTGAAAGCATTACTCCCATAGAAGATGAAGATGGGGTTTTTATCGCCAGGAGTGAATATGCTCCAGATATTACCGTTGATCAAGCGAAAAGGTTTGGATTTATATTGCCTGAGGATGTCGATGAGCGTGTCAACCGTAATCCAAGTCTAAGGGTCCGTCCATTGATGATAAGGTGTTTTGGGGTTGGATCTGGAAATACTGTGGATCAGATTAAAGCGGGGGTCAAAAACATATTATCCCTGTCTACCAGTAAGGTTTTGAGAGCTAATACTTTGATACAATCTCATATTAAATCGGAACAACAAAGATTTGAATCTGATGAGAATACTTTGGTTATTCCTTTTATAACAGGATTTTCAATGGGAGGTATGTTTGCCAATGCTATAGCAATAAAAAACAACTACACATCGATGGTCTTCAATGGTTTGGGTCTTGGGGAAAAAAATTGTAAACTTGTCGGAAAAGAAAATTGGAAAAAGGCGCAACAGCAACCAGCTGGTCACGTTGCCATAGTTGTCGACCATGATTTCGTAGCATCACAAGATGCACCGTGGCGCAAAGTTACAAGAACACCAGGACAGATTGTTAGTATTCCAAGCGATATTCCTAATTCTATAGAGCGAATGCATGAAATCCACTTTTATAACAAAGCTTTCAATAAAGTACATGAACAACACTTTGCTTCTTTACGGCAGGATCACACATAAAATTCCCAGCTAGTTGCCTAAAGCAAACTACTCTTCTCGTAAATGTAAACAACCTTGCCCATAATCATTTGGATTATGGGAAGGTTATGGCGTTTTGATATATTGCATTTTTGTCAAAAAATTTTTTGCTTAGAAAATGTATCTATATTTGGTCGAAAAGAAAATTTTTCTATCTTTAATTTCGTGTTGCCGCTTTATGGTCATTCTTTTCGCCCCTTTTCTCTGAATATAAGCTCACGTCAGTAATAAAAAAGGAACTGGCATTGAACGAGATGGGGGTAATTAAAACAATCAACTTTTTCGCAATATAAAGAAGCGGAACGCTCATAACGGAACCTTTTTCGCAAGGAAAATATAAAAGAGCAAAAATAAATGGAAAGCTAATTTAATATGCAAAAATTCTTCACGTGCAATGGCGGAGAAAGAGGGATTCGAACCCTCGGACCCCAGTTTGTGAGATCACCTTCTTAGCAGGAAGGCGCTTTCGACCACTCAGCCATTTCTCCACTGCAACCAGCAGAAATAAATAAAATATTCAATTGTGCAAGAGCAAGTAATATAAATTTGAAAGCACTTCAACCTTGTAAGCCCTTTTGCCACGTTTTTACATCATTTTTCAGCAAAAACAGAGACAATGTCAAAGTTTCACGCAATGGCCAAAATCAACCTTAAAAGATTAACCTCAAAAAGGTCTTTAACCATTTAAAATACAAACCAGGGAAAATCCCTTTGGCAGGAATGTCCTTTTTTCCCCTAAAGCCCATACATAAACCTTCTGAAGAGGCCAAAGAAGCCTTTAAAGTCAAATTAGTGCACAAACCATAAAATTCCGCATGTCAGTCGTTTTGAATGATGTCCCACGTAGGGTTCCAAATTCATAGGCTGGACTATTATTCACTTTTCTGACCGCCAGGCGAGGAATATCGCATGACATAGAGTCACCTCCCCAATTGCGGTCGCCGATGGGATATGCTTTCCCAATTTCCATATTATTCAGATCGAGGGCCAATAGGGCATCGATGTCGATGTTCTCCGCATGGGCATCAGGTAGATATAACCAAAAGAATCTTGTTTTTGCTTCGGCTGTTCCCACACGCATGTAGCTGTTCCCAAGTGCTTGTTGATCTGCAGCATATCTTTTTAATTTTGCTATTCCACTTTGAAAATTTGAGCCTTCTACTTTGATTGTTAATAGACCTAGCGGATCTAAACCTAGCAAATCTGGGACATTTAAAACTGTTTTGAAAGCTTCCTTTCGTCCGGTATATTGTCCGGCATATAAAACAATGGTACCCCAATGAGCATCAGGCAATATTTTCCAATTTCCAAAATCAGATGCTTGAAAGAAGTTGGCAAACAGCACGTCATTCATGTTATGGACCGGCAGTCTAAGTTTATATTTTTCTTCCCTATTGGTCGATTCAGTGTATTCTATTCCCTCCTCTCTCCATCTGTCCTTTTGTTGGTAGATTCTAGGACGTTTACCACTCATAATTTCCCCAAATACCTCGTTTCTTCCGAGCCAGCCATTTTTCAAATTAACGGTAATGAAATCATTTTCTATGGGCTGTTGTGATACTACATATCCGCTCGGGAATGTAAACTGGTCACCCCTTAACATCTGCGTAAACATTTCAATCAATCGTTCCGGATGGTTGCGAATTTCTGCATTGATAATAGAGTGTATCGCACATGTCGGCAATCTCAATTGTCTGTGGGGAGTGAGCAG
>JAITAS010000026.1 GCA_031284015.1 Puniceicoccales bacterium
AGCAGCCACTCCATTTTTCTCCATAATTCATCTGATATGTCGTGCCTTCTGTGTGCTTTTGCGTCCATGCTCCACGCTTTTGCCCTTCTTTTTCATTTTGTTAATGTTTTATTTGACGACACGCTCTAGTCCGCTTTAAGCTTAAGTTCATCGCGTGGCATCGCTGATAAACTTAATATGGCATGTGAAAACATGCCAATATTGGTTCTAATCCTAAAGCTTATTTTCTAATTTATAGATTTTCTCGTGTATCACCTATAAGTTGTTCTACCAACAATGATATATTGTGAAAACCACCGATCGCTTTCTGGCAATTTTCAATTTTGCTCTCACATTGTTGCTTTTGTTGCTCAAAGTGTTGCTTTTGTTGTTCAAGGACTCTGTGGTAAAGGTTGAGAGCAGAAACAATCGGTGTAATGTTGTCTGTCAATGCGATGAGTGGTGTATGCACTGCATTTAATACATCTACGTCATTCGAAGGAAGAACTAATTCCTTTCCGCGACTTTGCTCTTCTGCGTATGCTTGTACAACTTCTTCTTCCGTTTTATCTGCTACTTCAACTATTTCAGGCATTCTCGAGTCAAGTGCTCTTTCATCAGAAATCTTCACTTGGGGTATAACGATTGATATCTGAGAAAGGTATTCAACGTCATGGTCAGACGTGTTGTCAACGTTTTTACCGTCTCCGACCGATGGTGGAGAATTTCTAACTAAAGACGGCGAGAGATCTGCAATAGGCGAATACTCAGAACTTCTTTCGGGAGAATATTGACTTTTTATTATATCTGTATTTGTGTTCATAATTTTTACTTAAATGGTAAAAAAAATGTAATGAGGTCGAAAATATTGTCAACACAAAACAAAAAAGTAAAAATAAGTAGGCTTGCCAAAAAAGGGATATCTTTTTACTTAATTTTCAACATATCAGACTAACACAAATTTATCTAAAACTGTACTAATAACTCCTAGCCCAAATAACCTTTTGTGCACTTTGGTTACCGGTAAAAATGCATGTTCCGGGAGATGTTTCTTCAAATGGCAAACATCGAATTGTTATGCCAAATTCTGATTTCATTTTATCCACTATGGTATCGTTGCCACACCAATGGGTATATGCAAAACCCGAATTTTTCTGCTTAAAAAATTCAATAAATTCTTCCCGAGAATTTATGTGAGTTGAACTTTCTTCCCGATATTTTTGAGCACGTTTGAACAATGCAGCTTGAATATCTACTAATATTTCGGCTGTCGAGTGAATAAGTTGCGCATGTGGCATGAATTCCTTGTTCCTTGGGGATTTATCGCGCCTATAAACACAGACTAAATCATTTTGAATATCCCGCAAGCCAACCTCAATTCGGATTGGAACACCTTTTTTGATCCATTCCCAGGATTTTTCTCCTCCGCGGATACTACGGTCGTCGATCTCGATGCGCAGTTTTTCGCTTTCCAGGATTATTTGTGATAATTCTGTTTGCAAAATTTTACAATATTCAAGGACCCGTTGTTTGGAATCTTCTCTGTAAATTGGTAAAATAACAATTTGCGTAGGGGCTAGGTGGGGAGGTAAGATGAGGCCATCGTCATCGGAGTGTGTCATGATTAAACCGCCAATTAGCCTTGTGGTCACACCCCAAGAGGTTGTCCATCCAAATTCCTCCTGTCCATTTTCATTGACGAATTTTATATTCGATGACTTAGCAAAATTTTGGCCTAGAAAATGGGAGGTTCCCGCTTGCAAAGCTTTTCCATCTTGCATCATAGCTTCGAGTGTAAATGTTGAAACGGCACCAGGAAATTTTTCAGATTCTGGTTTTTTTCCACAAACTATAGGCATTGCCATGTAATTTTCGGCAAAAATCCTATAGCATTCGAGCATATCTAAGGCCTCATTTTGGGCCTCTTCGCCAGTGGCATGGACGGTATGTCCCTCTTGCCATAAGAACTCTGTTGTGCGCAAAAACATCCTTGGGCGCATTTCCCAGCGAACAACATTTGCCCACTGATTAATTTTTATGGGCAAATCACGATAGGAATGAATCCATTTGGAAAACATTTCACCTATGATTGTTTCAGAAGTTGGGCGAACAATCAATGGTTCATCCAATTCGGAAGCTGGTCTTAGTTTACCTTTCCCATCGGACTGCAAGCGGGTATGCGTAACAATTGCACATTCTTTTGCGAAGCCCTCAACATGCTCTGCTTCTTTTTCAAAATATTTTAATGGAATGAAAAGGGGGAAATAGGCATTTTTGTGTCCAGAAGCTTTGAACATTCCATCGAGACGCTTTTGTATCAGTTCCCAAATGGCGTATCCCCAAGGACGGATTACCATACAGCCACGAACTGGGCTGTTGTCGGCCAAACCGGATACCCTAATTACCTGCTGATACCATTCCGGGAAATTTTCTTCCCGTGTGGGTGATACCGCATTTCTCTTTGATGTTCCATCGACCACTTGTAGCTCATGCGTTTCCATGTCATTTTTGCTGCATTTAATCAGGATTTTGAAGAATTTCAACATAAAATGCTCCTTTCACATGGGAAAATTTTCCAAATAAAAAAAAGCACAATTAAAAAACCTCACACGTAAAACGCTATCTCCTCGGCTTTTCATCGAAATTGAAGCCTATGGCATGGAAAGTTTGAGAAATTCTTTTCCAACGTACGGAATCAAAGGGGATGGTATTTTCACGGAAAAATCGCTCTGTAGGTTATTTTCCAATATAGCAGCCAGTACGCGTGGAACCGCAAGGCCGGACCCGTTAAGGGTGTGTACATGGTGCACTTGCCCATCAAGCCCAGATCGAAACTTTATTCCAGCCCGTCGCGCTTGGAAATCCGTAAAATTGCTACAACTGGATACTTCGAGCCAACGTTTCTGACCCCCCGACCATACTTCCAGATCATATTGCTTGGAATGGGCAAATCCTATATCTCCTGTGCAAATAGACAATACGTGGTATGGAATCTCCAATTTTTGTAAAATTCTTTCCGCATCCGCTCTCAAATTTTCAAGTTCTTGGAAGCTGCTATTGGGGTGAACCCATTTTACCAATTCAACTTTGTCGAATTGATGTAACCTGTTTAGCCCACGGACGTCTTTCCCCCAACTTCCTGCTTCACGGCGGAAACATGGCGTATAGCCGCAACGAAAAATCGGTAGATCCTTTTCTTCTAAAATTTCATCGCGAAAAAAATTCGTTACCGGAACCTCAGCGGTAGGGATACAATAGAGATTGTCTTGGGCATCATAATACATCATACCTTCCTTGTCTGGCAATTGGCCAGTTGCCGTAGCACTGTCCGGGTTGACCAAAATGGGGCACATGAACTCCGTATAACCATTACTTTTTGCTTCATCCAAGAAAAAACTTAAAAGGGCACGCACGAATCGAGCCATGTCTCCGATATAAAACGGAAAGCCGGCACCGGCTACTTTTACACCTCGTTGAAAATCGATTGCATTTGAAAACCACGGAATTTCATAGTGGGGCATTGCGTGGGGCGATACATCTTCAACGGATCCCCATGCTGCGACTGTTACATTACCTTTTTCTGTTTTCCCAATGGGAACAGATTCATGTGGAATATTCGGAATAGACAAATATAACGCCTTCCATTCTCCATCGATCTCTCGAATTTTTGTTTCGGCTTTTTTTACCTTCGACGAGAGGTTTTTCAGCTCCACGACAATGTTAAGAAATTCCGCAGATCCCTTTTCTAAGGCAGCCATTTGACCATTTTTTGATTTTTGTTCGGCCCTCAGTGTTTCAAACTCAGACACATAATACCTCCGCTGGGCATCGACTTCTAGAAATTTGTCAATGTCACACGAAAACTTTTTCTTGCCAACACCGGACTTTATTTTGGCGGAATTTTTTCGTAAATTTTCCAGTGACAACATTTTGACTATTCCTGTAAACAACGAAAGTACAATAATTGGTTACTATGCCCGATGTTCCTTTTTTGCTAAGAAACTACCTTTTGTACAAGCCCTGCTTTTACGGCTTTAACTGCTACCCAAACCCGTTTTACTTGGCCACTTGGCAACAATATGCGAATGTGCTGCAAATTCGGTTTGAATAAACGTTTTGTCCGCTTTACGACATGCGTGCCAATCCCTCCACTCTTTTTAGATTGTCCCCTACGAATGATACGACACCCCGTACTACGAGATTTTCCGGTTATTATACAAATTCTAGCCATATTTCCTCAACTAAAACGAATGACTTAATGGATAAGTAACAAAAATCAAGAGTTTTTGTGAAAAATTTGTGCGCTGTGAGATTCGTGCTCTCGAAGGAAAAATAATTTACATATGTCTAGTGACTACGGAGAAAACTACAGAGGACTAAAATTGCCAAAACAATTCTATACCAGCCGAAACTTACCATTCCATTGCGTGCTATAAAAGAAATTAAAAATTTTATCGCTACCATGGACGACAGGCAAGCTGTGAAAATTCCTAGCAAAAATGTCCTTACGCTAAAATATAAAAAAATGGCATTAAATCCTTTTATAAATTCATATATGGTTGCCGCAGATAATGTTACGAAACCAAGCAGAAAACTATACTCCGCTGCCTCCGATCTGCGCAGTCCACATTGGTAGCCACCTACGATAGTCGCCATTGATCTGCTCGTTCCAGGAACAAAAGCTAAGCATTGCCAAAGTCCAATGGAAAAGCTTTTAGCAAATGTTAGGTTATCAATTTTTCCGTAGCTTTTGGCCCGCTTTTTACTGTAAGATTTTTCAATGCGGATCATGATTACGCCACCAATAATTAGGGCGATGGCGACAGGAAAAGAATGGTATAATGTTTTTTGTAGCCATCCACCTATGAAAGGTCCGATTATTGCCGCCGGCAAAAATGATGTGATCAAATTGAATATCAAATTGCGTCCGTGGTAATTGTGCCCTAGCAGACTTAGGAACATATCGACAAATCTACGTTTGTACAAAAACAACACGGCAAGCATGGACCCAAATTGAATGATCACAAAATAAGCATTTTTAGCTTGTATTTTCAAAGTCGTTAAGCTACTCGTGTCATCCGATGACGAAGGTTCGTGCTGCAGAAGAAACTGGTCGACCAATATTAGATGCCCCGTCGATGAAATCGGTAAAAATTCCGTCATTCCTTGGGTAATTCCAAAAATGATGGATTCCTTTGTTGTGAAAATATCTTTACCCCAAGAGTTGGTTGAAAGTGCCATAACAATGGTAAGAGTTAATAAAAATTTTTTCATGCTAATGGATGCTATGGAATGGCAGCTTTTAATTTGTTTGTTATTGCTTGCAATGTTTCAGATTCTAAGCCATTTGGAGTGGTAGAATAATAGTCTGCAAGGAGGTTTGAAATTTGCATGAGCCAGTAAATATCATTTGAGGTCAAAGGATTTTTTTCTGGCAAGAAAGATAGCAAAGTTTCCCATGCAAATTTTTTCATTTCGTCGGTCGACGAACCAGCTTGCAAGACAAAGCAATACATGGCGGCAATCTCTATGTGCAAAGATTTGTCAGAAATAGCAAGTGAATAGAGACGTTCGAGTATCGTTCGGGCACGTTCTATAAATAAGTCACTCTTATTTCTTTGGGCAAAAATTGCTTTTGCTAGGCAAAATTCAGTAAAATAGTATCGACTGTCGAATGGAAAACTTTTCAATAACTCTTCGTATACCAATTGAGCATCACTAAATTTTCCACTCAGTCGTAATAGATCTGCAAGTTCCAAATGTACTGCATATATAATCTCGTGGTTTCCATATTTTGAAATCAAAGTCGATAAATAGGCAATTGCCTCATCATAATGGGTTATACCCAGTGATTTACAATATTCAGCACACCGGTAATATGCGAATGGGGAATATTCACAGTTGGATTCTGCGCAGATGCGAAGAACATTGCATGCTTCTGAAACATTGCCAGATTTGAAAAAGTATTCTGCCTCCTCGAAATATGATAACATTGCAACTTCCTGCTCGGCATATTCAGATCTCAGCTGTTTAAATGTTAGAAAAGCGGTATCTTTGCTCTGTAACTTCAATTCGCAAACTCCCTTCATAAATAATGCTTGTCCAACAATTTGAGAAATTTCAGCAGAACTGCTTTTGGTTGGGAAGATTTTACAAATATTAGTTGTAGCAATATGAGCCCGTTGGTAATTTTGTTTTGAAAATAGCGAATATGCCTGAAGCAGATAAAATTTTACCAGATAGAACGGCTGAATTTTGTGTGCATATGCATCCAAAAGCATGGATAAATACTCCATGGCTTGCTGCGGGTTATTATTTCGTACGAGAGCGTTGACATATAACAGTTCTGCATGCCATCGATATTCCATGAGTGAATTATGAAATTGGCGAAAATTTTGTAAATGTTGCTCTGCCAACAGCAAATTTTTGGACCTAATGTCGGATTGAATGAGTTGGCACAGTATTTTGTCATATTTTATATTTTCTACGTTTGTCTTTAAAACTTCTTCATAAACATGGGCAGCGATGTCATAGGCTTCACTCAAATAGAAAGCATTACCGATTTGTACCGCTATGCTGACTTTTTCCGATTCATCCGAAACAATGTCCCGCACCTTTCCTAAATAATGGGCAGACATTCGATAATCCTTCGGTTCCTGTTTCCAGGCCAAATATGCAAGTGCATGGTAAATATTTTTTATGAGTGCTTCTTTCGGAAATTGAGAAACAATTTCCTCGGTTATTCGCTGTGCAGCTGTGATATTTTCAGCATCGATTGCCAATCTGAGTTTGGCAAATAAAATATGACGCATTATATTTTTTGAGACAATGGATGGTAGTCTTACATCCGACAACATTTTGATCGCGTCCATTCGTTGATTTGTGTTTTCAACCAATAGAAGAAGCAATTTTAGTACTTGTTTTTTAAGCTCATCGTTAGCCGAAGATAACAGCAATTCGATGACCGTATTTAGTCCACTTGTAGAACATAGTCCATCGGCGATGGCGCGATACAGGCAAAATGATTGTAAATCTTGAACATCTAAACCCTGTGCATTCGCAATTTGTTCATCTAATAGATCCTTTGCTTTTTGCTCATTTCCGCTGTGAATCAACAATAGGGCATAGGTTTTCACAAACGGATAACTGGCCCTTTGCAATTTATACTTTTTACACATGGTATCGGCTGCTGTGAGGAGATTGTTTATGGCCGATGAATGTGTGGGAAATTGCAATAAAAACTGAATTACAAATGCTTGGATGTGGGCAGATTGGTCGATCGATGTGGAATGCTTTTTGGCTTCTTCCAGGTTGTTTTCCATTTCTTCAAAGTTAGCAGCCATAGCAAAGATAACGCTTCTAATGGCGTAATACCATGCAAGTTCATTGTCCTCGAAAGTTTTCACGTCTAACTTTAGTAAAATTTTATTTGCCACCGTAAAATCGTGCTTGAAACAAGCTACAATTGCAACGTTTAATAAAAATTTATTTTTAAGTTTCTGATGGACCTCAACGTACGTTAACTTTAACATCGAATCAAATATGTCAATTGCATCTGAGAATTCTCCTGAAGCCAAACACGATTCCAAAAAACCTGTGCTGGCCACATATTTCTGCTCATTGGACAAACCCTCAATTCTGAGAGCTTCTGTGAAAAATTTTTTAGCGAGGGTAAAAAAACCAATTTTATGTGCCCCATTGCCACCGTTTATTAAAGATTCAAATTCTTTACTAAAACTAACATTTACGGCGATAAAATCATCCATTTCTGCAATGTCACCGACTGGCTCAGTTTCCGCCAAGCCGATAGTCCGATGAAGAATCAATATCACCAGCAGAAATAATTTTGTGAAACTTTTCATTCAAATTCTATTCTACGGTTACCGATTTAGCCAAATTTCTTGGTTTGTCGATGTCGCATCCACGTACTTTTGCAATATAATAGGCAAAAAGTTGTAATGGAATCGTTGCAAGTATGGGTTTAAGAGCATCATGGGTATCCGGGATTATCATTGAATCATCGACGTGATCATGGAAAATTTGATGGCCTTCGGATGCCACTACGATTACTTTGGCATTTCTAGCCTTCACTTCTTGTATGTTGGAAATATTTTTTTGCCAAATGTCTTTTTGGGGCGCCAGGAAAATACATGGGCATTGATCTGAAACCAGAGCTATCGGACCATGTTTCATTTCCGCCGCCGGATATCCTTCCGCATGAATATATGAAATTTCTTTTAATTTTAGCGCACCTTCGAGGGCTATTGGAAACATCGACTGCCGTCCAAGAAATAACATATCTTTATAATGTGCATATTTTTCGGCAATGCGTTGAATTTTGCTTTTTTCGGCTAAAATTTGCGAAACCTTTTGGGGCAATTCCAACAAAGACCGGACAAATTCATTGCCTTCGTCAAAACTCATATCGTGTAACCGTCCAAATAGCAATGCTAGCATGGCAACTATGCACAATTGTGCCGTGAAAGCTTTTGTGGATGCCACTCCAATTTCCGGTCCAGAATGTTGATAGATTCCTCCTTCCGATTCTCTTGCTATGGCGGAACCTATCGTATTTGTTATTGCCAAGGTCCTATACCCCTTACGCTTAGATTCTTGTAATGCCGCAAGGGAATCCAATGTTTCACCAGACTGGCTAACAATAAAAACGAGGGTGTTTTTGTCCAAAGGAACATTACCATAGCGAAACTCCGAAGAGTAAGCGACTTCAACCGGGATTCTCGCATATTTTTCTATCAAATACTCAGCAACCAAACAGGCATGCCACGCCGTTCCACATGCACAAAATAAAATTCTATCGATTTGCCGTAATTCGCGCGGTAGCAGCTGCAGTCCTCCAAACTTTGTCGTACTAAGGTCATCTGAAAACCTTCCACGCATGGCATTTTCGATGGATATCGGTTGTTCACAAATTTCTTTTAGCATAAAATGTTCATATTCTCCACAAGAAACATCCTCGATCTTCCAATCCAATTCGCATTTCACGGCATCGATTGTCTCATTTTTCATCGTTGTGATTGAAAAATCCGAACGTGTAATATGGGCGAGTTCACCATCATTCAGGTAGACAACATTTTTTGTGTACGCAACGAAAGCACACACATCGCTTGCAACGAACATTTCATTTTTCCCTATCCCTATTATTAGAGGAGAGCTTTTCCTGGCAATCACCATTTCTTCGGGATTATCTTTGCAAAGTACTGCAATTCCATAGGTTCCCCTAACGTGTAGCAATGCTTTTTGCACACTGACAAGAAATCTATTTTTTGAATCAGGTTTTTTTTGGAAGTGATATTCGATTAGGTTAGCCAAAACTTCCGTGTCCGTTTCGGAATAGAATTTATAGCCCTGTTTCGTTAGGTAATGCTTTATAGATTCATAGTTTTCAACCACCCCATTGTGCACAATCGAAAAAAGTCCATGAAAACTTATGTGGGGATGGGCATTTTTTACCGAAACCTTGCCATGCGTTGCCCACCTCGTATGGCCAATGCCCATGTGGCCAAAATTCATCGAAGGTTCTATTGCATCCGAAAGATTTTTAACTCTTCCCAGTCGTTTTAGTGTAGTAAACGTCCCATCTTTTAATCCTGCTATGCCAACGGAGTCATATCCTCGATATTCTAGCCTTTCAAGGCCATCGAGTAGAATTTGAATAACATCTTTTCCTCCAATATAACCTATAATACTACACATAATGAAACTCATACTCGCCATGGTGGGTCCTTTTGCGAGAAAAAACTTTAAGTAATAGCATGGGACCAAATGCGGTGATAGTAACCCACTACCATCGATCTTTACTCAAAACTATCTAAAAAAGAATCCCCATACATTTATGCGGCTAGTTTTGCTTTGATCATTTGTGATAAAAAATATTTGCAGAACGACCCATGGTGTTTAAATATAAACAGATTAATACAAATATTTTGCAATTTTCAAAAAATTTCCATAGAATTACAAAATTCATATTGATAACTATCCAAAAAAAGTATTGGAGCAACAACCTAACCAATGATTGAAAATTATATGGAAAAAACACAAAAAATTAATGGGAATCAGGCCCTAGATCAAATACCTGTTAGAAAAAGGAACGATATTCCAAAACCAAACTTTGGTCTTTTTGATGGAAAGGAAGTGCGAAATGTAAACCCGTTTGATGGTTTGCAATTTATGGCACAGATGCCCAATGGCCAAGATGAATCTATGGATTTTAGGAAATTTTTATCCAATAGAGAAGCTATTGGTGATTTTTTGAAAAAAATAGGGTATAATGGAAACACACGTTACACATTTGATAATTTGAAGGCCCTTCCATCTAATGTATCCACTGAATTTTATTACCTAGCCCCTTTAAATATTGGTGAAAAGTACATGGATCTCCCAATGCTACTTAAGTTGTTAATGACATATCCAGGTGCTATTGGCGAAGTTCTTGCAAATCAACAAAGCCAACAGTAATCATAACAGTAATCATACTACACAATAGGTGGAAATCATGTTTATTGCAAAGGAAACAATAATGTTTCCTTTGTATATTTAGGCAATTTTAACATAAATCATTTTCGTAACAATCTACTCTACGGAAAGACTTCAAACAAAGGTTTTTTGTTTTTTCTTTGAGTTTCACGTTTCTGCATAGACGCATTTTAAGGATATCCAAAATATGTCCAAAATATCACTTTTATGGATGTGTTTTATCGCTAAGCAGTGTTTTGATTTCCAGATCTGTTAATTTTCTGCATTTTCCAAGGGCAAGGCCACGTAGGCTTAGATGTCCAATGCGTATTCTTTTTAGTTTTTTCACAAACATACCAAAATGTTCAAATGCTCTATGGATTTCATTTTTTTTCCCTTGGGACAGCACAATTTCAAACACGAAATTTTTCATACAACCGCGGCCAATCGATATGATTTTGTCAAACTTCAAAAACTCACCATTATCTTCAATGCCTTTTATTAGTTGACGTATTACTTTGTCAGGCAGTGGCTGAGATATCAGGACTTCGTAATGTTTTTTTATGCCATAGGATGGATGTGTTAGTTTTTGTGCAATATCGCCATCATCGGTTATTATGATCATTCCCTCCGTTTCCTTATCTAGGCGACCACAAAACATCAATTTTTTCTTACTAAATTCTTTGGGGATGAAATCAAAAATTGTTTCAGGATTATAAGTATCCGCGTGACTGCAAACACAACCGGATGGCTTATTCATAATTAATATCAGGGGTTGTTTTTTATAGATTGCAGCTTTGTTTGATACCCTTATTCCATTTACGGCAACCACATCGGTTTCCGGATCTATGCAAGTTCCAATTGCGGCAATTTCACCATTTACGGAAACAATACCTGAAACAATCAGTTCTTCTGCCTTTCTACGAGAATTGGTTATTTGCAGTGCTAAAAATTTTTGTAACCTCATTATGACTTGAATTATGACAGAAAAACATTTTGGCAATAACTATTAGCTTTAGTTATTGTATTTGTAAAAAGTATTTTTCGAAATAAAAAAACTTGCATTTTTTAACCAACAAGTCACCATAAGCTTATGGACTTGTCCGTAAAAAGTACCGAATTGCATTTGCAGGAAGTAAATACCTTGGATGTAGAATTTGATAATTTGTTTGTCGGAAGCGAAAGAACATTCAGTTTCGAAGATGGCAGCGATCGATATTCGATTTTTTTAAAAACAAAAAATCTCGGGATAAACCCAACAATTCTATTGAATGTTGAGATTGCAGGATGTAAGGCGGAAATTTTGTTGGAAAAATTATCCAATTTGGAAGCAATCAACAAAAAATTTGCAGGTATAGACCTCATGCTATTTAATGATGAAATAAAGATATTATTGCTAAACTGTTTGTTTGAACAGCATATCGCACTATTTTCATCAAAAATCGGGTTCGCCATGTACCTAAAGGATGCTTCTTTCAAAACAGCAGAGTCCGCCCAATATGCGAAAGAAATTGGAGTAAGCATTGCCAAAAATGATACCACGACCGTTACATTCAACGTAAGATTAAACGACGATTTGCTTAGAATTTTAAATTCTACATTTGAAAAAGTCGAAGCTACCACTGGTGATGTGAAACACGAATTACCCTTTGAGTGGTATTTGGAAGTCGGTAGAACAAGCATGGGAGTACAGGAGTATGAAAACCTTGAAGAATATGACATTGTGTTCCTTGACGAAGATGCAAGTGTACGTAGTGGAAAATACGAAATAAAGGGGTTGAATGGCATGAAGTTTTCTGGAAAGCTTGAAGGCAATAATTTAATCCTAGAGAATTAATTTTATGTGGAACTTAAAAAAATGGGAGCTCGATGATGTCAGATAACAAAGAGAACGAACTAGAAAATGCCGATGAAACGGAAGAAAATGTAGATTCCGACGATTCTTTGGATGGGGACCTTGGCGAAGATGATGAGGGTGATTTGGACACGGTTCTATTCAACGATAAATTGGATCCGATGGAAGAATTTTCAGGTGAACAATCAACTGACGTCTCAAAGCAGCCTACAAAGGAGGATTCGCAAATTTCTACCCCTACGATACCTCCTGTTCAGGCCAAAGTAAAACGAGTAGGGAAGGAAGCAGTAGATTCACTCACACTGGATTTGACCTTTGAAACTGCTAGGAAAACTGTGACAGTTTCAGAATTAAAATCAATAAAGCCAGGATATACATTTATTTCCCAAAATCCAATAAATTCACCGGTTGAAATAAGGGCAAATGGTAGACTCATTGGGTATGGCAAATTAGTCAGCGTTGATGGAAATATTGGAGTTCAAATAATGGAGTTTGTGTAACATGGCGGATATAACGTTAAATCCAATAACAATAGTTGTACTATTAATCGCACTGTCACTCGCACCATTTGTGATTCTATTGGTTTCATCATTTGTAAAAATGGTTGTCGTTATGAACCTGGTCAGAAATGCGTTGGGTGTACAACAAGTGCCTCCGAACATGGTACTCAATGGCTTAGCAATTATGTTGAGTATCTACGTGATGTTTCCTGTGGTCAAGGAAATAGGAATTTTGGGTTCAAATGTTAGATTGGAATTCGATTCATTGGAAAAGATAAAGTCTGTTGCCAATACTTTGCAAGCACCAATACAAAGATTCTTAAACAAACATTCCAGTGAAAAACATAAGACATTTTTTTTAAAAACCGCTCGCAAATTATGGCCCTTAGAAGATGCAGAAAAATTACAGTCCGATGACCTGCTCGTTCTTATTCCTGCATTTACGGTCACCGAATTGACGGAAGCATTTCAAATAGGATTTTTGCTGTATTTGCCATTCATTGCCGTTGATCTAATAGTCTCAAATATTTTGCTCGCCCTTGGTATGATGATGGTATCACCGATGACCATTTCCCTACCGTTCAAGCTAATGCTGTTCGTGATAGTCGATGGTTGGTCGCGCCTAATCCACGGCCTAGTTTTAACATATAGGTAGCATAAAAACCTATCGAACAAAGCGTTTCAAACTGTTAATCCATTTTCGATGAAATGATTGGTATATAGTTAATCTTCTAGACAATGGCCGAAAGAAGAGTTGGAAAGCAAAGAAGAAATGTATTACTGGAAAGATTTGAGTGTCAAGGTGATAGAATATGCCAAAATCAACGGAGTAAAAG
>JAITAS010000051.1 GCA_031284015.1 Puniceicoccales bacterium
TTTGACTTTGCATAATTTTTCAGCTCCTGGAAAACTTCCGTAGCCTGCTGGCGTGTTATGCCGATACCATTGAACTTTTTTAGGAGGTCAGAAATTATTTCTTTCTCCCCATCCTCCACGGAAAGATCCATGGGGAATATGTCATCGAAGCCGTAGCTATCTTTCTTTGGCACATCCTCCCATCAGAAATTCCGATATTCAAAGGGATATAGTCTTTTTATAACTACGCATTATAACCACACGCTTTATATGCCAAATATCCACAAAACAATGGAGACACTACTTTAATTAAAAGGATACTGATTAAGGAACTAATACCAAACGAAGCGGAAGCTGCCACAATTAAACATTTTCAATCTATGCTTACCACTTCGCAAAAAAATTATTCAATCTAAATTTCATGTTTATGCTACATTGCAGCAACCTCCATCGGAGCTATAATTTCTCTCATAATTCACCGCGGGTGCGTCACATATGGACTCCAACTCAACATCTTCCGATGACAGATAGTTTCGCAACCTATACTTATGGGCAAACGGAGTATCATTATCTTCATCTTTAAATTCTGCAACGAATACCAAATCTTGATCTTCCTTTTCAACACTGGTCAACCATGTTCCCCCAGAGTGCATAAGATGTAGAGTATTTAGCACTATAATGAGTGATTCCGGCAATTTTGACAACTTACCAGACCTTTCTAAGGCTGAAAATAATGCTTTGGTGCAAAGAGTTAGTTCATCGCAATATTTCGGAGAAAGTTTTCCCAGCTTTTTTGCTACTTCTGCGTATTGCACAAACCTAGGATTTTCTACAAAACTTTCTACCCATTTTAATACAGGACCAATGGCTCCATCACTATACTTTTTCGCATGACTTCTGCCAATAGGAATAGCGGGTATAGGGCCTAACCCATACATTGGTTTTCCATATTTTCTCTCTGCTTCTTCAGCTGTTATTACTGTTATTTTCGCTCCATCTATATACCCCCGTCCCGGCGGAATCCAATCTCTACTACTATCCGAAATTCTACTACTGCCCATAATAACTTCCTTTTCAAAGGCATCCTTATTTTAATTTTTCAAATGTCAAGCCTTAAAAATCGAAGATTTGCATTGGTCACATATTTTGAATCTAAAAACCTCTTAATTTTATTTTTTTATGGATTGCTTAAAGATCCAGATTTGTTTCAAATGTTTTTTTCAAAACTATCCCCCCGTAAAATCCCAAATTCATATGATGGAGGAGTATCATTTACTTTTTTGACCACCAGCTGAGGAATATTTTTTTCTCCTGCATCGCCTTCCCAGTTGCGATCACCAATAGGATAAACTTGCCCAAGGAGCAAATCGTCTAAGTTAAGCGCTATCAAGTCTTTAATGTATAAGTTTTCTGAATGCCATGAATGATCGTGACCACCACCACTTGTTGCATCTGTCGAATGTGTCGACACACGCATGTAACAATTTCCAGAGTTACTTTGTCTATGTGCATGTCTTTGTAACTTACTTATAGTATCTTGAATATTTGTATCACTAACACTGATCCACTTTTTGTAAACTGTGAAATATCCACTACGACCAGCATACACGGAGGCTGTGTCAAAATTAAAACTGAGATCTATTCCTATTGTTCTTTGTCTACCAAAATTAGAAGCCTCAACCAAGTCGGCGAATAATAGGTCATTCAAGTTGTGTACCGGTAAACGAAGCTCGTAATTCGTGTGGCCATTAGAAGATTGATCGTATAGTATACCTTCCTCCCGCCATCTAGCTATTTGTGTTGCGATTTTAGCAGGATCTCGACCTTTAATGTACTTAAAGATCTCATTTCTGCCGCTCCCACCATGTTTCAAGTCAACGGTAACATAACCTCCTTCTATCGGCCTCGGCTGAACTGTATGTCCACTTGGAAAAGTATATTGACCATTGCTTAGTATCTGCTTATACATTTGGACCAATCGTTCTGGATGATTGAAGATTTCCTCATTGATAAGGGAATTTATTGAGCATGTTGGCAGGGATGATTGCCTATGGGGCGTGAATAGGGAAGCTAGTATGGCTTCGCTGTAGCTTAGTGGAGGGGTCCTACCCATTGACATGGTTTGGATGATGCTTGCCCCTTGACTTCCAAAAAAGGAGTTTACCTCATTTAGTTTGGATCGCACCGAGTTTGTATCGTCCAAAAGCCTTTCACAAATTTCATGCATTTGCGAACGCATATGTGAGACCAAGGGAATATAACGAAATGGTGTTTGTGTAAAAAATGAATCTTGTTCTAAGAAAAGCATTAATGCTTCCACCCTGTTGGTATCAATATTCCCGTCTTGACCAAAACAATATCGCGCCATTTCATTTGAAATATTTTGCCAAACTTTACGTGCTACTTGTAAAGAAATGTTTTCTCGCGCATCAACAATGGTCTTCCATGCACTTGCATCTACAGAATCTCTTCCAAAAAATCCCCTGGCGATTCCACGCTCAAACGCTGGATGTATAGTTGAAATTTCAGTAGCCAGAAGCCTCATTTTATCCGAAAATTCGAGATTTGGCAAAGCTCCTTCATCGATTAAAGCTATCAAAAGGGTTGAATCAGAAGAAAGTAGTCTATCGGCTAAGGTTTTTGAATCTTCGGATGATAACCGTGCTAATAGTGACTCCTT
>JAITAS010000058.1 GCA_031284015.1 Puniceicoccales bacterium
TTAGGAAGTACGTGGAGGAGCATCCGGACGCGTATCTAAAGGAGATGGCGAAGGAATTCAAAGTGAGTGTAAGTTGCGTACACAAGGCACTTGGAAGGATGAAAATCATACTAAAAAAAAGACAAGGGCCTATAAAGAACGGGATGAGAGATAACGTGTGGACTATGAAAGGGCAATATCTGCCCACAAAAAAGAGAACATAGTGTATGTGGACGAAAGCGGCATAGACGAACATCTCCACAGACGAAGAGCACGTGTGGAGATGGGGAGGAAGGTGTTTGGGTTCTCTCCTGGGGGGAAGTTTTGCCGAACAAACATCGTGGCCGGATATGTCAACGGAAAGAGCATAGCGGAATGCGCCTACAAAGGCACAATGGACACTGAATTTTTCAACGCCTGGGTGGAACAATTTTTGGGGCCATCCTTGATTCCAGGTCAGGTGGTGGTCATGGACAATGTATCATTTCACAAGCATCGGAGATCGACGGAACTCGTTGCCGCCGCCGGCTGTTCCCTCCTTTACCTTCCTCCCTATTCTCCAGACCCAAACCCCATTGAGAAACTCTGGGCTCATCTAAAAAAGATGCTTTGCTATATTTTGCCAATTTCTCCTTCCTTCTTTTCCGCTCTTCAGTACGCCTTTGTTAAGTGAAATGAGTATAGGTGGCAAGTGGCGCTCGCGTGTCTAGTTATATTAGCCATACGATTTCCTATGGATACTCCGAAATAAATAAATCCGGAGTTCTTGAATCTGATTGCTCTTGAAAACCTTCAAATTCTCCCTCGGCCTCTCCTTAGCCGCTTCGCACGTCTGGCGAAATTGGCTCAAATTATTTTTGTCAATATTTAGATTGAATCTTCTCGTACAACCGATCTAAACATTCTTTTTCTTCACGTTCTTCCCATGTAAAGTGTGTTGATGCTGACTCGAGGCATAAACGTAAATCTTTGACCGTATCGTATTCAAAGGCTGGCAGGCTGTCCAGTTTATGTTCATCGAGTAACAACCGTATGCAGGCTACCCCATTCTTGTTCCCACGTTCAAACTGGTCCACCAAACTATAGACAAAACATTCATTTAGGTTTAGGTTGCCCAGATAGCCTTTCTCGAGTGCCAGACGTAAACAATCTGTACCATTCTCTTCAAGACAAAACAGTGCTAGGATAAAATCGTTGGCTGCATCGCCATCTAGGTGTAGGCTACGCAGTTCTTCCCGTTCGAGCGACTGCTTTAGATGGGCTGCACTCTTGCTTTCATTCTCTCCGGCCATGCTCAATGCCAAAGCAAAAGCTATAGCCGTATCGGCATCTTCTAGATTTAGGCTATTCAGATGGCCATCTTTTAACAACTGCCATACCCAATATGCACCATCCAATCCAGCCTTGGACAGACCTATGACAAACCTTTTGGCCGTACCGGCATCTTCTAGATTTAGGATATTCGGGTTCAGTATATTTTTCTCGAATAGTAGCCGTACACAGGTTGCCCATTGCCCTTGCCCTCCAGTTTCGATCGGGTCTAAGGCAAAAGCTATAGCCCTATCGGCATTTTTAAAAGTCGGAGTCAGCAAGTTTTTCTCGATCAACAACCTTAAACAATCTGTACTATACCCATACCTAAGCCCGAGCAGTCTTCGGACAAGCTGAATGGCCGCGGCGCCCTCAAATCTTGGCGGGTTGCTTGCTAACAACCGCTTTAAATATTCTATACCATAAGATCCGGCCTTGGCCAGGTCTGCGATACAATCGGCATCTAGGTTTAGGCTATTAAAGTAGCCTTTCTCAAACAACAGCTGAAAACAGTTTCCCCCATTTCCATACTTGGCCAGGTTTATGGCAAGCTTTTTGGACATATCGGCATCTGGATTTAGGTTCATGCCTTTCGTTAACAAGTACTCTAAACACCTTACACCCTCCGGTACAGTTTCGGACAGTGCTAAGGCAATCCGATTGGCCATATCGACATTTTCAAAAGTCGGAGTCGGATCCAGCACATTATTATTGCACAACAGCTGAAAACAGTTTCCCCCATTTCTAGACTTGCCCAGTGCTAAGGCAAACTCTTCGAATGCAGCATTATTTATATGGCCTAATCTGTCATTTCGGACCAACTTATCTAGACATCCTCCATAGAACCCTCCAGCCTTGAGTAAGTCTAAGATAAAACCTTTGACCGTATCGACCTCCATATTTACTAGGTCGTCCAGATTGTTGTCATCATAAATCAACCGCCGTAAATGATTTGTACACTGCCTTCCAGCCATGTACAGATCTGGGTCCCGTGTTTGTTGTCTCGAGGACCCTGACGATGGCTTAGATACAATTGCATCCCTGCTGGCCCTAGCCAGTGCTAGGACAAACTTTTTGGTCGCATTGGCACCTAGACGACCTCCATTGAAGCCCGAATTATGTTGCCCTAGTGCTGCTAAAACTTTAGTTTTACCAGCGGAGTCAGGCATGCTATCGATAACGTCAATAATGTCATTTGCATCGGGACAGAATTTTAGCAAATTTTGCACACTAGCGCTAACATTTTTTAAACTCCACGGCGATGCGGCACAATAAAAGGCTAGCTTCAAAATAACTAATTGGCTGTGTTTGTCAATTTTACCGAAAGCTTGCTTGGCAATTTCGGTAGACATGTCCCTACCGGGTAACCAGGATTTTATCCGGGCAACAAGTCTATCCCAACTGCCAATTTTACTTTTTCCTTCCTGGATCGTTATGGCCAGAGATTCTATGGAATTTTCAAGCGTAAAAGTCGCGACATCTGTTCCCGAAGCAGTCAATCCAGTGCCCACCACTTGAGGACCTGTAAGTACAACCGAATGGTTAGTCAATGGCTGTGACCCTACTTTTCTCCCACACATGCAGTCTATGAATTCAGTCACTTTTAAGCACTCAACTGCCACGGTTGGTGCGTTTGGTAATGGCATGTTTGGCCTAACTGCAATGTTCGTGTCCATAAAAACATCCTCTCCGAAACATGTCGAGTTTACATGTTTTGGCAAGAATGTCAACTATTCTAAAATTCATCCCGTCCGTTGGCATAATTTTTAGGTAGAATCGGAATATCTAATTCGAAAATCAGAAAAATTTGTGCAAGACTTAGAAACGCAAATATACAAAACTAAAATGCGAATTCCAAAATAAAGGAGGCAAATTGAAGGCAATGATAGCGACACGGATGGCAGAATGGGTGGAGCGGAAACAGGAAAGTGCTTGCCCGAAGAAATTTTTAAATCTTCCGACACAATTTCCATAGTCACAGTTTCCATAGTCGACCGGTTTTTAGGGAATCTTCTTTCCCTGGGGAGTTTGGGACCATATTGGAGCGATGTTTGCAATGGACCGTATGCCCTTTTTTACCAAAGAATTTTGAAGGGTGGCGGAAATGTATCCGTTATCACCGATCATCATCCCTGAGCAGCCCGTGAGCACTCCTTCGGCACAAGAAACGCCGTGTAAGTTTCCCGGCTTCAGGGAAAATTTCACGAACTTTCAGGATGCATTCGAGACAAGGCGCAATTTTAACCCGAATGTTGACCCGAATGTTGTTGAGACTGGCGAATGGGCCCAGTTGGCTAAATTTTGCCAGTTGGCACCAACAACTGTTCAATTTTTTCAATATCCGATGAAAAAATTCTTATCCCTTCGGCGAGCTTTTCAGTCGCCATTGCATCTTGGTTAAGCTCGTAGCGGAATGTTTTTTCGTCATAGGACAGTTTTTTCATTTGCAATTTTTTGCTTTCGTCAACCGATAGAACTTTTTCAACCTTTTGAAACGATTCGTTTAGCTGCTTCAATAATGCTGGACTTATGGTCAACAGATCACAACCGGAGAGTGCCATAATTTCTCCAATGTTCCTAAAACTCGCACCCATTATTTCGGTTTTGTGGCCAAAATGCTTGTAATAATTGAAGATTTCGACCACAGATTGTACACCAGGATCATCATTTTGTGCATAATCGAGGTTTGTTTTTTCTTTGTACCAGTCCAAAATCCTTCCAACAAAAGGTGAAATTAAGGTTACGTTCGATTCTGCACATGCAACGGCTTGAACTTTCGAAAATAACAGCGTTAGGTTGCAATGAATTCCCTCTTTTTCTAAAACTTTAGCGGCGCAAATGCCCTCCCACGTTGCTGCAATTTTTACCAATATCCTATCTCGGGAAATTTTATTTTCCTCATATAAATTTATTATATCTCTTGCTTTTTCTACGGTTGCATTGGGATCAAAAGATAACCTTGCGTCGACTTCCGTTGATACCCTTCCATCTATGATTTTTAAAATTTCTAAACCAAATAGCACAACCAAATAATCCACGGCGAAGTCTATTCCTTTGGTCCGAGCCACTGCCCTACCCTGCCCTACCAGATGAGCATACTGTGGTTGATTAGCTGCTTTCAATATTAATGAGGGATTCGTTGTAGCGTCCGATGGTTTAAATTTTTCCATCAATTCAAAATCCCCCGTATCAGCCACTACTTTCGTAAATAGCTTTAGTTGTTCCAAAGTTGATTGCATAGTCATAGGATGCTTGGTAAGTAATTTTTGTTCTAACTGCAACAAAAGAAAGCGAACCAAACTATCCAAAAAAAATTTGTTCCAACATTAAACACAGTGTATGATATATGGGCAAATGTAGCTCTTGGACCTTAAAAGTCTCAGACTCTGGAGCTCTAATACAGACATCACAATGTTGTACAAGGTCGCCTCCCGTTTTCCCTGTCAATCCGATAACATTCATGCCTTTTGTTTTAGCCACAATGGCTGCAAGGATGACGTTTTTGGCGTTTCCTGAAGTCGAAATACACAAAAGAGTATCTTCACTCTTCCCAAGACCATAGGTTAATTGTGCAAAACAATAGTGTGGGTTGCAATCGTTTGCATAGGCAGTATTGATGGCCACCATATCTGGCAAAGAAATAGCTGGTAAGGCTCCCTGCAAATTGTCAGCAATGTCATCTCCTATGATTTTTCTAACCCCATCGTCAATCTTTCGTTTAGTACAAAAGTTTTTTAGCAGTTCACCGGCTATATGGCCTGAGTCTGAGGCACTACCACCATTACCACAAATTAGCAATTTATGTTCATTTCTGAAAGAACTTGCCATTAGGTCACAGGCACATTTAATGTCATCTTCGCAGACTACCAATTTGGGATATCTTTTCAAACAGTCTGATAAATGGTTATTCATGGTGGATACAGATAATTAAATTACCCTATCACACAACCATATTCTCCTATCAACCTTCGGCAAAAAAACTTTTACCTTTCCCCATAAAAAGCTTGCCAAAACAAAGGTATGAAGTATTGCTTTGGGCATTAGTCCCGTTCGTCTAGCGGTTAGGACTCAGGATTTTCATTCCTGCAACAGGGGTTCGATTCCCCTACGGGACGCCAACTGTGTAAGTGGCATAAACGCAGGTCTTGCGGGGGATATGAGAGATGCAAAACAGAGTACAGAGAAAGGGTTAATCCCTCAATATTCCCTCAAAAACGTTAACCAAAAATCTTATCTACCAGTTTTTTCTCCAGAAATTAGTAAAATGGAAATGTAATAGAGCAAGCAAAAGCCCAAGAGGCCGAGGGAGAAGCATAGAATAAAGCATTGGAAAAGGATAAGGAATAAATACACTGGGATCCAAGGAGGGAGCTCGGTGGGAAGTAGGGAAAAACGAAGACAGACGAGAGGGACAAAAGGAATTTTGGTAGGCATTTCGTTGATGGGCAGCATGGTGTGTGTGATGCTATGGATGCTGCTATGCGGAGGGTGCCAGACGCTGGGAAGCGGTGGAGGATTGCCGGTGCCCGGAACGTTAAGCAGACAGGGTGAGGAGCTGAAGGACATCAACGGAAGGTTGTACGACCATTTGCAGAT
>JAITAS010000059.1 GCA_031284015.1 Puniceicoccales bacterium
CTAAACCCCATTGAGAAATTCTGGGCTCATCTAAAAAAGATGCTTTGCTATATTTTGCCAACTTCTCCTTCCTTCTTTTCCGCTCTTCAGTGCGCCTTTGTTAAGTGAAATGAGTATAGTCCCCGGTAGAGAGCTATTACATCATCGATAAAATTTTGCACAGTTCTTCCCGCTTAAAAGTATTTTCCCGTAGCATTTTTTTTGATCCTTCAATAATATGTGCAGGAGCACGGCTAAGAAATTCTTTATTCGATAATTGTACTTCGCTCAGTTTTATTAGTTTAGACAGCTTATTAATTTCCAAGGTTAGTTTCTTTTTTTCTTCTGGGGTATTTATCTGCGTCACATGAAGGTAAACTATTCCCAGGGGTGTTTGAATGGAAGGAAATTGGAGAATTTTATCGGTAAAATCTATTTTTTCTAAGCCAACGAGCTGCTGTAGCTTGAGGGTGTAATCCTTTAAAATATTCATTGCCACCTCGTTCGGCGGACAAATATACAGCGCCATGCGTTCTTTTGATTCTCGGCATTGTGAAATTAATCGCCGAGACAGGTTTAGGAACTCTTTGAGCTGTAACACTGTGGCAATAGATGTTTCATCCAGATTGAGAGCGTGAAATGCTAGCTGTAAATCCTTTGCAGTTTCACAATAAAGATTTTGCATGCTACGTTGATTGTGTTCGTATTCACCAACATTCCATAGCTCATCGGTAATAAAAGGAATAAATGGATTTAAAAGAAGCAGCAATTGTCGCATGATGATATCATGAACGGCGAATACCGTCTTATTCTCCCCCCTTAATCTAACTTTGGAAGCCTCAACATACCAATTACAATACTCATTCCAAAAAAATGAACTTATGGAATTTATGGCGGCATTGACTTCAAAGTTTTTCATTTGTCCTTCGAATGTGATGCAGAATTTTATTAAATTCGACAAAATGGCATGATCATCGATATCTAGGTCTGCGACTTCAATCTTTGCAACTATATCGGCCAAAGGTACTTGGGAATATGGCTTGTATGAACGATTTATTCGGCTGAAGCGAAACGCATTCCATAATTTGTTACAAAAATTTCTTCCGAGCTTCAAATTTTCCTCGTTGAAAATCAAATCTTGACCACTGGGAGCACTCAATAGAATCCCAAATCTCAAGCCATCGGTTCCATATTTAGCGACTAAATCCAACGGTTCCGGTGAATTTCCTAGACTTTTTGACATCTTACGCCCAAACTTATCTCGTATAATCCCCGTAAAATATACACTTTTAAAGGGAATACGTTCTTTGATTTCCTCGTCACTTAAAGATTTTTTATCCGGACCCAGGAATTCCATACTGGCTATGATCATCCGAGCAACCCAAAAAAATATAATATCTGGGCCAGTCACTAAAACACTGGTTGGATAAAAATATTGGAAACATTCTTGGCTCATTTTTTCTTGGTTTGGCCACCCAAAGACACCCAATGGCCACATCCAGGACGATGCCCAGGTATCCAAAACATCTTCGTCTTGTTCCCAGTCTGCAATGTTGGATGGCCTATCGACGGATACATGCCAATTGTCACTATTACTCCGATCGGAATTCTTTTTATACCAAACGGGGATGCGATGGCCCCACCAAAGCTGACGGCTAATGCACCAGTCTTGAATATTGTCCAGCCAGTGTAGGTAAGTTTTCTCCCAACGTTTTGGGTAAAATTTTATAAATCCTTTGGAAACTGCGCATCTTGCCTCATGAATTTTGGGATATTTTAAAAACCATTGTTCAGAAAGCCTTGGCTCAATTGGTACGTCTCCACGTTCGGAGAATCCAACATTATTTTCATATTCCTCTACTTTTGGCAATGCTCCCATCATTTGCAATTTTTCTACCGCTTTTTCACGGACAACAAATCTGTCCAATCCAACAAATTCATCACCGGCTAAAGCATTTAAAGTTCCATCGGGATTTAAAATATCTATGATCGGCAGACTGTGCCGTTGTGCAACTGCGAAGTCGACGGCACCATGGGCAGGGGTAATTTTCAAGATCCCAGTTCCAAAATTTTTATCGACGGCCTGATCCGCAATAATTGGAATATCTGCAATATTTAATGGGCGTTTGCAGTGCAGTCCGACCAAGCCTTTGTATCGTTCGTCATCAGGGTTAACGGCAATTGCGGCGTCTCCCATAATTGTTTCCGGCCGCGTGGTGGAAATGTCGATAAACTGGCCGGGTCGCTCTACAATATCATACCTCACACAATACAGCTTACTTTTTTGCGGTTTCATGATGACTTCCTCGTCACTCAAAGCCGTTAATGTTTTGGGGCACCAGTTTACAATCCGCTTCCCACGATAAATATATCCACGTTTATACAGTTCAACGAATGCGGTTAATACTGCCAAGCTATAGTTTTCGTTGAGGGTATAGATTTGATTTTTAAAATCACATGATACTCCAAGACTTTTCAATTGGGACAAAATCATACCACCATGTTTGTCTCGCCAGGCCCTGGCATAATCCAAAAACATCTCACGCCCAATCTTTTTAGGATTAATGCCACTTTGTATTAACTCTTTTTCAACTTTTACTTGTAAAGAAATTCCGGCGTGGTCCATACCAGGAATCCAGGTGGCGCATTTGTTACAATGTCTGGCTCGCCGCACAAAAACATCTTGCAAAGTATTATTGAGCAAGTGTCCCATATGTAAAACCCCCGTCACATTTGGTGGAGGCATTAAAATACAAAAGGATTCCTTAGAATTATCTACTGTTTTGTCAAAGCAACATTCGTCATGCCACTTGGATGTCCATTTTTGTTCTACCCGTTCGGAGATAAAAACCTTACCTAAGTCTTCCATGGGAGGATTAGAAAAAATCTTTTACCAAGAATGTCGAGCAAATACTCTTTTTGAATAGGTTTACCTATTGTTCAATGAGCTTGCCTGCAGCAACAAAAATATCAAGCGGTTGGAACAAAATGACCTTCCGTAGCATACCTTTGCTGTAACATTTCCTGTTTTGGGATATTCCTTACATTAACGGTAACATGGTATTCTATGAGAGTACGATGAACTTTCCATCGGAGATTTCGTGAGATGTCAGTTACAAAATTAAACATATGTTGTATAAACTTTTGCGGATTCTTAGTAATTTTACGCTCAACCTGATTTATCAACGCTAGAAGTGTTTGACCAACTACCTTTTTTGCCCTCGCGGCACCATATCAACCTGAATAATTATTTTTAATTTGTTTCATCTCTATTCTTTCTTCAAAGTTAAACCTTACGGTACCATAGTCTCTATTAAAAACGCCAATAATAGCACTTATTATGGTGTTTTTGTTGGCGTAAACATTCCAGCGATGCATTTTCTGATTCTTTTTGGGGTGATTGGTTGGCTGATAATTTTGTGCGTCTCTTTTGGAAGTAAAGCATCCTGTCTTTGCTGCAGCCCGCCAATAGCATCAACATTGTGGACTTGAGAGATATGCATGGTGTATTTCATAGGAATATAAATGTAGCCGATGTCAATCAAAAAGCTTGTCATCCTAGGATATTGCCTTGTTTGTTGGCAAACAGATGCTATTCTATAAACTAATTATGCATCAACTTAAAATCAAAAATTGCTTTTTTTTTAACTAAATTTAATTTTAGTAGAGTATGTATCAGCTGACCTTCAGTGAACAAAGTCTTTCGGAATTAGATAAATTCGCAAAGGATGAACAATTGCAGCTGGTTAGTGGCATTAGTGAACTTGCTGCTAAAGCTTTTAAAAATGATGATGAGAATATTCCGAGCTTTTGTCGCGATGGGAAAACATACTATCGTCTGAAGATAGACATGTTTAGGGTGTATGTGGAGAAAATTGACAACAATTCTTTGTATTGTCACTATATTTTGCCGCAACACACGCTATCGGACTTTTTATTTAGGGCAAAATTTCCAGTCAGTGAAATGCAAATGATCGAGCAGCATTCATCATTTTGGAAATATTTAGAATCGTTGAAAAATAACATTGGGAAACACTAGGGAGACATGACATCAAAAATTTTTGCATTGCCAGCAAATGGGGATCTTGCTTCGATATTTTTTTTACTAACAGCGATCCTCTTCAATCTTAGGCGACATATTGGAAGCCCAAGGCTTGCATTTTTTAACATATGGACCATGAGGATTTCCTGCTCTTTGTTTCTTGCATTTTTGATAAATGCATTCGGTGAAGAACCAAAACCAATTCCGTTACTTATGGTAACGGCATTGTTGATAATATTTTTGATAGAATCCATTAGGCTATGGAATTTAACAAATATTTTTGCAAAAATTGACATTCCCGTATTTCCAAAATTTAGGCAATGTACGGAAAGCTTTGTTTGGCCGATAGGAGAATTCTTCGATAAAATCAGGGAATTGATTCTTGCACATAAATTTAGTGAGAAAGCTTTGTTGAAAATAGGACATGACGATTATTTTGTGATGTATTCGCCCATATTCTATGGTGATAATAAACATTCTCGATTGCAAATTATCTTCGACTGTCTTCGCAGTGGATGTCCCATGTTGAATTGCATACTAACGTCATTTACCAAAGACGGCAAAACGATAGTGACAAACAATTTACAGACTGTCTTTGCAAGTTTTTATCCAAAATCTTGGGATGTCAAGCGGTATCCGATGGCTTCCCTTGAAAAACTGTTAAAGCTCCATGCATCTCGAATTGCGAAAAAGAAAGTGATAGCAATCGATGAAAAAAATAGCTGGGAAGCAGTGAATGGTGAGCAATACCAGATCGAGATGGAAAATTGTACCGCTGGATTATGTGAAAAATTGGAAGAAAATGACTATGTAACATTGACATTCATGGGACGCTATCGTCTGTGGTGTGATATGCTAAATTATCGATATTTGGGGAGAAGTTTCTAGGTTCAGACATCATAAAGACATGAAAGAAGTAAAAACGAGAAAGTAATAGGGATTAAGTCGATAGATATAGTCCCGTCAATCGCTTTGTTCTTTCCTTGTTTTGGACTGCTATGGAATATGCTTTGGGATCTCCAACGATAAATACTTTATTTTTCCCACGCGTAATGGCAGTATATAGGAGGTTTCGCTGTAACATTATGTAATGTTGTTTTAGAAGTGCAATTATTACAATGGGGAATTCACTGCCCTGGGATTTGTGTATGCTTATGGCATAGGCCAAATGGATATCCGACAAATTTCCTTTGTTGAGAGATACAAACTCATCTCCAAATTTAGCTGTTGCCGTATGGTCGTCATTATTCAAATAAGTTATGTTGCCGAGATCTCCATTGAAGATATTCTTTTCGTAATTGTTCCTTATTTGGATAATTTTATCCATAATTCTGAATTGTGTCCAAGGGACACCATATTCTTTTGGAATAAAAACATTTTGAAAAGTAGTATTTAAATTTTCTGTCCCAATTATTCCCTGGTGTACGGGGACTAAAATTTGTACATCGTTAATTGGATCAACATTATACCACGTTGGTAAATATTTTTGGCACAAAAGCGTTACCTTTTCCAAACAAATTTCTGGGGTCTCAGCTTTTATGAAATGAAAATCATGGGATGGATCAATATCGGCGAAAGAATGTATTTCTGGACAATCTTCAACCGCATTGATGATATTGTGTGCGACGGAAACGATCTCACTGCAAGCTTCCTGGCGAAAAATTCTATTCAATCGTGTGACATGAAATTTCCCAGATTTTATGATATCTCCCAACATATTTCCCGGACCCACGGAAGGCAATTGGTCAACATCACCGACGAGTAAAACATGGGCAGTAGTTGGCAGTGCCTTGAATAATGAAGCAGCCAGGAAAACATCAACCATACTGGCTTCATCTATTACAATAAAGTCCAGTTTAAGCGGTGTAGATTCATCGTGCAAAAATGTACGTTCGCCGGGCTTATATTGCAACAGTCTGTGAATTGTTTGGGCAGATTTCCCGGTGGTTTCAGAAATTTTTTGGGCAGCACGTCCTGTGGGAGCACAAAGGACGATATTTGCTTTTTTGGCAGAAAGTATCGTCACGAGCGAACGTAAAATAGTCGTTTTTCCGGTCCCGGGACCGCCGGTTAGGACCGATACCTTGTTGGTTAATGCAACCTCGATGGCTGCAATTTGTTCCGGCGCAAATGCCAAACTTTCCCGCTTTTGTATCCAATCAATCGCTTTTTCTGTCCAAATATCAGGCAACGTTGAGCTTTTATCGAAGAGAATATTTTGTAAACACTTGGCTATGGTATCTTCCGTATTTTTTAGCGATGATTTTTGTACGATTTCGTCAGAAATCATACATAATTTACCGAAAGAAATCAACTTTTCAACACGTTCATCTATTCTGCTAGGCGACAACTCCAATAAAATCTGTGCTGTTTTTAGCAATTGTTGACGATGGATGCACGTATGTCCATCGTCTTCAGATAGCAACAAAACATGCATAATCCCAGCATCTATACGGGATGAATGCGTAGAGGGGATGCCAAGGTTTTTTGCAATTTTATCAGCCGTTTTGAATCCTACTCCTTGCACTTCCTGTGCAACGCGATATGGATTGGTCTCTAAAATTGTCCGAGCTGCGGTGCCGTATTTTTCATACAATTTAATGCATAACGCATTGGTCACATCGTAGGTCTGCAAAAAAATCATAATGTCACGTATGGCAAATTGAGCGTCCCAGGCTTCTTTTATCTTTGCTGCACGCTGTTGGCCAATTCCTTCGACCTCTAACAATCTGGCAGATTCGGTTGACAAAACATTAAATGTGTCTGCCCCAAAGTGATCTACGATTTTTTTCGAATAAATTTTTCCAATTCCTTCTATTAGCCCACTACCCAGGTAACGCCGAATGCCCTTAACATCGGAGGGTAATTTGGAGTCAAAATGTTCCACATTAAACTGCTCCCCATGCTTCTCATGGGTTGTCCAAATGCCTGTCATTTCCAGGCTTTCCCCCGGTTGAATCCCTGGTAAAATTCCACATGCCGTAATCTTAGTACCAGACTTCGCTTCTTTTATTTCAATAATACTGTAAAAATTGGTATCATTCCGAAAAATAACTTTCTCGAGTGTACCAGTTATGGTTGCTTTCGATTCTTTTGCCTCAGTCACCTATTCCTCCATGGTAGTGATTGACATTGGCGCAACAGTTTCTTCCGAGAGTTTCATTGCGATGGCACATAGGGTCGATGTAAATACGTACCCGATCTTGAGGATATTTTGCATGGCCAACAAAGAACTTAGTAATCTAAGAATTGCAAGTATTTAAGCATCTTCCATAGATTTAAACGCAAATCGTAGAAATGAAAATTATAAAAATAATCGTGGAGTTAATAGTTTAAAATCTTCATACCTTGCATGAGATAATTTTGAACATAATCCTTTACGGCAGCTTTTAGCGGCATAGGTTGCTTAGAATATCCCAGCCTACGCAATTTCGAAAGGTCTGCAGACGTGTAATACTGATATTTGTTTTTTAACTCATTTGGCATATCAATAAACTCAACATTAACTTCCCTATCCATGGCTTCAAAAATGGCGAATGCTAATTCTTTCCACGTAGATGCTATTCCGGAACCAAGGTTGTAAATGCCCCATGTAGGTTTCTCGGAGATCATTTCAGGAATTTCTCCCAAAAATATCGTCATGTCGACGGCATCTTTTACATATAAAAAATCCCGCCTTTGTTCCCCATCCCTAAATTCCTCCCTGTCGCTTTTAAACAAATATACCTTGCCGGTCGCAAGGATTGATTCATAGGATTTTAGCACCATACTACGCATATTACCTTTGTGATATTCATTTGGGCCAAAAACATTGAAATATTTCATTCCATAGATGCGCAAATTGTTTTTAGCCGCATACAAATCGAAAAGATGTTTTGAATATCCATACATATTTAGTGGACGCAGGTCAGTGTTCGGAAAAATTTCATCGGACATCCCCCGGGAACCATTGCCGTATGTGGCTGCAGACGATGCATAAACGAAGCGAATGTGCTCATTTTGTGCAAAATGTGCCAACGTCTTTGAGTATTCGTAATTATTTTTAATCAAGTAGGCCGCGTTCCTTTCCGTAGTCGATGAACATGCCCCCAGATGAAAAATATGGGTAACCGTATTCAGTTTATGGTCTTTTTTTTCGACTAAATTAAACAAAGTATCAGCTTCAATATAGTCGCTAAATCGTAGAGGAACGATGTTGAGAAACTTATCATCGTTACTTAAAAAGTCTGAGATAATCACATTTTCAAACCCTCTGCGGTTCAGTTCACCAACCAAAGCACTTCCAATAAATCCAGCACCACCTGTAACCAAAGTAGTCCCTTCTTCTAAACGTTTCATGGCTTTACATGATTAAAATTTCTCAAACGGTTGACAACATCCAACATGAAATCCACAGGTCATTTTTCAATGGGAGTATTAGATAGGCGGTGCATATTTTGAGACAGAGGTGATTTAAATGCGAAAATTCTGGCAGATCTATGAAATTTTAACGTTGCTTAGAGATTTGGGATATATATTTTGTTTGCAAATGAAATGCCCGAAATGCGGACATTTATATTCAAAAGTTACTGACACGCGTATTACCGCAGACATGGCTTCCATACGTCGCAGACGCATATGCTTAAGGTGTGGCCATAGATTTTTCACAAATGAAATTGTGTGTATCGAATATCCAATTGTGATTAAACGAGATGGTCGGGAGGAAGAGTTTGATGGAGAAAAAATTAAAATTGGACTATTGAAAGCATTTAAAAAACAAGCTGGGATAAAGGAAAAAGTTAATAATATTGTCAATGGGGTTTTGGCAGAGGTTATCTCAAAATATCCAGATAGGATACAAGCGAAACAAATAGGTACCATCGTGATGAACCTATTAAAAATCAATGAGCCAGTTGCATACCTACGTTTTGCTAGCATACACAAAAACTTTGAAACAGCAAAAGATTTTGCCCTAGAGTTTGAGCAATTATTACTTGATCTTCCCAAATAGGAAACCGAATGAAGGATAAAAGCCTTGGCATTGTATTCCTTTTTCTAGTTTCGGTTGAAACTTTTGTGGTATGCCGCAACGAAATGCACAGCCCCATTTTGTGCCCACGACCAGCAACAACTACCTTGGCTACACCTTTATTCTTACTACCGCTTTCTCTGTGTTAAGCGTTCCTTGGAACGATTGAGCCTATGCTCAGTCCTCAAAAACTCAAACAAAAGAGGAAATAACAGGCAATGCAAATGGTAGAGAAGAAGGTATGAGCGCAGCGGTAGTAGCGGGTGGCGGTGGGGCGTCAATCCTTCAATCTGTCGAACATGTTTTCAATTTTATAGCGTCGCTTATGCAAGTCTACGCCCTAGGATTGCTTGATTTATGATGCATTGTCCATGACCACCACCTGCCCTGGGATCAAGGCTGGCCCCAAAAATTGTTCCACCCAGGCGTTGAAAAATTCAGTGTCCATTGTGCCTTTGTAGGCACATTCCGCTATGCTCTTTCCGTTGACATATCCGGCCACGATGTTTGTTCGGCAAAACTTCCTCCCAAGAGAGAACCCAAATACCTTCCTCCCAATCTCCGCACGTGCTCTTCGTCTGTGGAGATGTTCGTCTATGCCACTTTCGCCCACATACACTATGTTCTCTTTTTTGTGGGCAGATATTGCTCTTTCATAGTCCGCACGCTGTCTCTCATCCCGTTCTTTATAGGCCCTTGTCATGAAGATTAACTATAATATTTTTTGGTGCTCAGGAGGGGATTCGAACCCCTATACCTTGCGATACTGCCGCCTGAAGACAGCGTGTCTACCAATTTCACCACCTGAGCGAATGGGCATGACAAATAAAGAAAATATGTTACTCCATCAATGACTAAATGTTATAGTCAAAAGATATTTTTGCGTTTCCTTGGGGAATCGCGACTCGTTTACCGTCGGATAGTAAAATGGTTAACTTGCCCAGTTCATTTATGCCATCGCCAATCCCCCTGATCAGGGAATTTTGTATCATTACGGTAATATTTTTGCCATACATGCAATCAAAGGATCTCCATTTTTCACAAAAACTCCTAGGATTAATTGTCTCAAAACTTTCGATAATTCCAATTAGAGCATGGATTAGATCGATTGACACATCATCAAAATCTAGCTTAATATTTGTAAATTCTTGCAAACAGGATATTGGATATGGGTTATTATCTATCCTTGGGGTAACTAATATGTTAATTCCGATTCCTAGAACAGCCGAAATGATGCTGTGTTCTTTTCTTACAACTTCCAAAAGCAGGCCTCCAATTTTTTTGGACTGAATTAGCACGTCATTCGGCCATTTGATTTTTACATCGATGGAAAATTTATTCGACAACATATCACAAAATTCAATGGCAACGTACTGTGTAAAAATTGTCGGATGATTTTGCAATGTGGCAGTTATTTCCAGAGCGTATGATAGGTACAAATTGCCCACAATATTTCCGATCCAGTGTCGTCCATGCTGGCCATATGAAGCCAACTGCTGTTTCGCTAGTACTATGAATGGAGCACATTGCCCATTTTTTAACATTTCTTTTGCATCTATATTAGTACTCCGTGTTTGTAAATTGAATAACACGGGTATCGCAAAAGTTGTATTTAAAATTTTGTCAAACATAGGCACGTTTCAATGAAAATCCCAAAACGAAAGTTCGCTAAAAATTTAACCTCTATTGGGCTCTTAGGATGTTTATTTCCGTTCGTAGAAATTTTCTAAATTTGACATATACGGTGTATCTTGCCAAATCTATGAGTTTTTCAATGTCTCGGGAAGATGCATTGCCCCGATTAATTATGAAATTGGCATGTTCTTCGGAAATGGTTGCATCCCCAATATTTGTGCCTTTTAATCCAGCTCTATCAATCAGTTCACCGGCGCAAAAGTCACTTCCATTTTTAAACACTGATCCAAAGTTGATGCCTTTGGGCTGGTGAACTTTTCTCCAATTTAATAATTCTTCAGCTATGGAGGTGAAATATTCTTTGGGGCCCCGTTCACTAAATCGAAAAGTTGCGCTGAGGATGATATGATTTGGGGAAATGGAGGACGTACGGTAGCCAAAATTTAGATTGGACTTTTCAATGGTATGGACGTATCCATCAATATCTAAAATTTCAATGGATATTAAATGGTCTGACACCGTTTGTCCGTGGGATCCAGCATTCATGAAAATTGCCCCTCCCAGGTGACCTGGGATATGGGAAAGTTTTTCGGTTCCCAGGAATCGTTTTTCGCCCACCGATTTACAAAAATCGCGAAGAGAAATCCCACTCCTACAGTATAAAATACCACCCCCAATCCATTCCAAAGATTTCCAATAATCCAAATCCAATGCTATTACAACCGCATTGATTATTTTGTCTGGAGGTAACATTTTGGTTCCATTGCCGATAATTACATACCTGAGACCAAAATCACGGCAAATATTTACGATGAAAATCAATTCATCGCGCGTTGCAGGATTTACACATATGCGGGCAGATGTCGGTACCCTTATGGCAAATGTATGGGTTAAATCTGCAAAGGAAGAAAACTTTATGCTGGCTTTGGTAAAGGTTTTCTCTGCCTCCACAAATGCAATTTTGCTGATGAAGACTTTTGCGTGATACAAAATATTGCCTGCACCAACGAACATGACCAATTGTTTCTTACCACTCAAAAACAACCTATCATAAATACTGCACATGTCGGATTCGAATTGGGCAAGGGTTAAAAATCCCCTATTCGGGTTTTTCATATTATTGAATACAAGGTCACTGGAAATGCCTTCTGTTTTTTCCTCAAATGCAGTGTACAACTCGACAATAAATGGCCTATCAAACTTATCCAAAATCGCTGCAAATTCGGCAAAATATTGTTTGGTTCGGGATAGCCTATGCGGCTGAAATATTATGTTCAGTTCGTAGTCTTTATAGTTGGTTTGTGCGTATTTCAATAACGAATTAAGTTCAGTTGGATGGTGAGCGTAATCATTCAGAAAAACAAATTTTCCGGTTCTGAGCATTATATCATTTCGGCGTTGAATTCCTATTATTTTATCGGGTAAGATAACATCTTTGTTGAAAATTGTATTCAAACAAAATGAAGTTATCGACTTGTTTTTTTTGGAAAAATCATCATTGTTCAATCCCTGAATCTTAACATATTTTCCTCCAAATTTGGATGCGATACATGTAAAAATCGTATCATCTTCGGGAACAAAAACGGTCGATTTGGTCCGTGCAAACAGCCTTTCAAAGGTTTTTAAAAAATTATTTCGGTCTCCATAGTTGCATATGTGGTCGTCATCGTAGTTTAAAGCAATAGTATATTCCGGTGAAAAATTTTCTATGGTACCATCGCTTTCATCAACCTCAGCCACTATCCATTCAGATTTTTCATTGTATGTGGATGGTGAAATTGCGTCTCCTTTAAAAAATCCTCCTACCACATAGTCAAAAATTATACCATTCTTTTTAAGGATTTCCACACATATGCCAGAAACAGATGTTTTTCCGTGCGATCCTACGACTGCTAGCAATTTTCTATCCTGGCAAATTTTTGCCAAAAACTCTCCGCGTCGGAAAATTTCAATGCCATCTTTTGTTGCACATTGGCAAACACTATCCATGCGTTCATTAACGGCGCTTGACCGGACCACGTAATCACAGTTCGGAGGAAGGGTCTTGTCGGGCATAAAGACCACTCCATGGGCCACCAAAAGGTCCTTAATTGGGAAGTTGACGTAATCATCCCATCCATAAACTCCATACCCTCGTTGGGATAAATAAATTGCCAACGGTGCCATGCCGGCCCCGCAAATTCCAAGCATACAAATGTTTCTATTCATTTCCTATTATCTTTTGAGCATAATTCACAATAACTTCAACGGCAGAATGTTTACAGTCTAGAAGTTGATTTGGTTGAAAGTTTTTAAGGTTTTTCTCAAAACATTCGATAACAACATTTGTGAGTAAGCCAATATCATTCTGCCGCACGATAATTGCCCTGCCACCATTTGCAACACACATGGCATTGGCTTCCTGGTGATTTTCGGCAGCATTTGGATAGGGAACCAGTATCATCGGTAATTCAAAAAATATAGCTTCCGCTATCGTTCCAGCTCCGGCTCGGCATATTAACAAGTCCGTTGCACTTAGAAGTGATGACATATCATTGCAAAATGGTAAAAATACATTCATAATGGGGCTACCATTGCTTGATGTACCGATTATTTTTTCTTGAATATCGCTCCTAATACCACGTACACAACAAATGGTTAGGTTTTCTCTGTTCAATCGTTGAAAGTTTTGCATGGCCCATTCATTTAAAGCATTTGCTCCCTGGCTACCGCCCAAAACTGTTATCACAGATGCTTGAGGGTCTAACCCTAGGTGTGCTCTGGCTTCGTATTTGTCAATTTTTTGTATCTCATGCCTGAGTGGTATGGACACATGGGCAACTTTTTTATTTAGAAATTGATTTTTAAAATTCACATCGGGGGGAAGAAAAATCACATCTGCTAGGAAAGCTAATAATTTTATACTTTTACCAATCACTCGATTTGATTCATGCAAAATTATTTTCTTTCGCATCAAAAATGCAGCCATGACCGCCGAAAGATTTGTAAACCCTCCCATTCCTACGATACAGTCAATCTCTCTACTTTTTATCAATTTTATGCATTTGCAAAAAGAAATGAATTGTGATTTTATCGTTTCGAAAATTTTTCCAGCACTTTTAGCAAACGGCTTAGCAGGTAATATGGAATATTCAAACTGACCATATTTTTTCAACATGATGTTATCAATAGCTTTGTCGCTGATGAGCAATAAACATTTTTCATTGCGCATCATCAGTTCTTCAGCGATAGCTATGCCGGGACTTAAATGTCCCCCCGTTCCCCCACAAACAATAGCATACCTACCCACAGCGTCGCAACATAGTAATAAACATTAAATATATCAAGAATAATATAGAAAGTCTCATTATACTAAAGCGTGCCGTCAAATTAACCGGCGAAAAGGGAGATAGAGCGGATGTGAAAGGCTGAGACAAAGGAACTGATATTTTTAAAGTATCGAGTAGAAAGGGAGCGCCATTCTTTCACTCGCAG
>JAITAS010000022.1 GCA_031284015.1 Puniceicoccales bacterium
GTAGCTATCATGGTTATCACAGTTATCGTAGTTATTCCTCCCGACCCACAGCAGGATCTGCAAATAGTCGTACAATCTTCCGTTGATGTCTTTCAACTCGCCACTCTGACCGCTGAGCGGCATCGGCATCGGCAATCTACCACCGCTTCCCAGTGTCCTACACCCTCCACACACCATCATCCATAGCATCACACACAGCACGTTGCCCATCAACAAAATGCTCACCAATACCCCTCTTCTCCCTTTTGGCTGTTTTCTCTTTCCCACCGAGCTTCCTCCTTGGGCCCCAGTGTACTTATTCCTTCTCCTTTTCCAATGCTTTTGTTCCCAAGGACATTATCTGGGGATTAAAAAACTTTCATTTCGTTTCCTTCCTAAAAAACGAATTTCCATTTTTCTGAAGACAAGATTTTTGCGGCTATATTGCGGCAATGGACTTTTCTTGGTGCTTCGTTTTACATTTCCCCTGTCCTCCGCCAGGCCTGTGGTTATCGGTGGTGGTGCTCGAGGAGGGACTCGAACCCTCAAGCCGTTAGGCACCAGATCCTAAGTCTGGCGTGTTTACCAATTTCACCACTCGAGCAATTGTGTAGGCTCACAAGGCTACAAACATAAGAAAATTTTTCCAAAAACCGTTATCGAAAAAATCTTGCAATTTCCTTTTCAGCGGAATCTTTGTTGTCTGAAGCATGAGCAATGTTGCACATTTTATCAAGCCCAAAATCTCCACGGATAGTTCCAGCGGGTGCTTTCTGGGAGTCGGTAGGCCCAAGGATATTTCTTATCCTTTCCACGGCATTTTCCCCTTCAAAGATCATCACCATAACGGGAGTAGAAGTCATAAATTCTACAATTTCAGGAAAAAACGGCAAACGTATCAAATGGGCATAGTGTTCCTTGAGCAAATCATCGTCCAATTGTATGATTTTGCAAGCAGTGGGTTTTAGTCCTACATTTTCTAATCTAGAAATGACCTGTCCCACCAATTTTCTCTGCATACAGTCAGGTTTTAAAATAATCAATGATTTTTCCATAATAAAACTTACATTCTTTTGGAACCAAAGGCAAAATGCCTATGAAACAAAACAGAACATTACAAAAATAATATTCACAAATACCTTGTGACAATTCTCTGGAGGATTTTGATGATAACTTTTGTTAAAATGTCCATACAATATTTTTATCCATTCGGATAAAGTATCATTTTTGTTGGGGTCAATTGCTTGTTTGATAATGTTTTGTAGCAGTAATATAAAATTCATGCGACGGATCTGATTCCAATATTTTTAGTGCAAAATTTGTGAAAATTGTTAGAATGCAGTGAGTGTTTAAAAGTAAAATGGGAAAATGGTTGACTATTTAAACAATATGGAAGAGTACAAACAACAATCATAGAAAGATTATGATAGCAATAATTGAAGCAATGCGGGCAGGGTTATTTAGAAAAGATAACATCCTAAGGAATGTTATTGCCGGCACTATTGTGGCTGTCATAACATTGCCCCTATCAATGGCATTTGCCATAGCTTCTGGCGCAAAACCGGAAGCCGGAATTTATACTTCCATAGTAGCTGTAGTCATCGTATCCTTATTTGGTGGCAGTAGGGTTCAAATCACTGGCCCGACAAGTGCGTTTGTCGGCGTATTATTAGGGGTGTCGTCGAAGTATGGACCGGAAGGTTTACAGATTGCTACGGTGATGGCTGGTGTTATGATGCTTCTATTGGGCATATGCAAGTGTGGACAAATGATAAAATTCATACCAGAGCAGGTAATTGCAGGGTTTACAGCTGGGATTGGGGTGAATATGTTGATTGGCCAGGTTCCAAATTTCTTTGGACTGAAATGTGGACATTTGCCAATCAACATATGCGATAAATTGAGAACTTTGGGGCAAGCATTCGGTTCGCTAGATTTGCCAACCACATATTTTGCAATTGCCTCCCTATTAATTATGGTAATAGCTCCAAATAGTTTTTTGCGAAAAATTCCGGCCCCTCTTCTTGCTTTAGTATTCGGCATAACAATGCAAGCAGCATTTCGCTTCGAAAGTGTGGCAACCATAGGTTCGGTTTTCGGTGGACTTTCCAATAAATTACCGTCTTTTACTCCTACCTCGACGTTATCGTTTGAGGTAATACAAAAATTACTGGCTCCAGCATTTGCAATTGCCATATTGGGAGCGATAGAATCACTCCTGTGCGCCGTTATTGCAGACAGCTTAGCGGGAACTAAACACTCATCTAACCAGGAATTGATCGGTCATGGAATAGCCAACATGATAAGTCCAATGTTCGGAGGTATCGCAACGACAGGTTCCATTGCCCGTACCATTGCAAGTGTCAAAATGGGAGGTAATTGTCCAATTGCAGGACTAGTGAGCGCCCTCACCCTATGCCTTATCCTATGCCTATTGTCACCATTGGCAAAATTCGTCCCACTATCTTCCCTGGCGGCCATATTGTTCGTTGTAGCATTTCGAATGGTCAATCACAGGCATGTGTATAACTTGCTGGTATACGCTCCCAGAAGCGATGCAATCATTCTTATTCTTACATTTGGATTGACGTTGTTTTGCGGTATCGTAACAGCGGTTAACGTGGGCGTTGTATTGTCTGCATTATTATTAATGAATAGGATGGCCGGGAGTAGTCACATCGACCGCATAAATAAAAGAAAATATCTTGACTACGACTTTTCCCAGGTATCAGATGGGATAGCAATATATTCCATATCCGGTCCAATATTTTTCGGAATGATTGATAAATTTTCCGGTACTTTTTCATCCGTAGGAAAAGACGAAAGGATAATAATCCTACGAATGTTCGATGTTCCATTCATTGATGCAACGGGACTAGAAAATTTACACCTGATTATTTCGTCCTTCAAAAAGCGGGGAATATTTATCATGCTAAGCGAAACAAATAAGGCGGTCATGGAAAAATTAAAACGCTCTTACATGAAAAAAAATCCAGTAATTAAAATGGCTGACAAATCTATAGTTGAAATACTAGATATTGCCAATAAAATGCTAAATGAGTAATATGCTTTCAGTTTTTATTTTTATTATAGGTGCGTGTATCGGTAGCTTTCTAAACGTTTGTATATGTAGAATTCCACGTAGAGAGTCCATCATATTTCCTCGTTCGCAGTGTAAATGTGGGGCCCAAATTCCTTGGTGGTTAAATATTCCACTAGTGTCATGGTTACTTTTAAAGGGTAAAGCTCGCTGTTGCGGGTGTAATATTCCCGTGAGGTATTTTGTCGTTGAACTTTTGACTGCCATTCTGTTTATAATTGTATTTCATCTTTCCGATTCATTATCAAATTTTATCATAGGTAGCGGATTTTGTTCTTTGCTTTTAGTCATTGCATTTATCGACATAGATACCATGGAGATTTACGACGCAATGTCGATAGGAGGAATATTTGTAGGGTTTATAGTTTCTTTGTTTTTCCCCGGATGGCACAATGAACAATCGAATATGGCTTCTTTTACCAAGAGCTTAAGTGGTGCATGTCTGGGAAGCGGATTGGTATTTTGGATAGCGATAATTGGAGAAATGGTGTTCAAAAAAGAAGCCATCGGATGCGGTGACATAAAATTATTAGGGACCATAGGCGCGTTTATTGGCTGGAAGGGGTGTTTGTTTGCCATACTTGGAGGTTGTCTGATCTCCACTCTTATTTCTTTGCCATTATTACTGGTATGGAAATTAGCAAAAGCTAAAAACTTCACGATACCCCGGGAAATTCCATTTGCTCCCGTATTGGTAGTTGGCAGCATTACCTATGTGCTATATGGCCAAAACATACTAAATCTACTGTTGTAAGGCAACTTTTTTACATCTAATGATTGGCAATATTTTACAAATTCATACTTTCTGAAGGTAAGCAAAATTACCCAAATTTCATATTTTGCATAAAGCTGATCATTGGTAGAAACATTGCAATTACAATAATACCAACAACAATGGCTAAAAATATTATGATTAGTGGCTCAATCAAAGTGGTCAAAAATGTCAACTGTTGCTCGATTTTTTGATCATATGTTTCCGCTATTTTTGCAAATGCTTTTGCCAGCCCCCTTGATCGTTCTCCAGCGACAATTAGGCCATTGTCTGTTGCCGTAAGAAATTTATTACTTCTAAAACTATCAGATAGGGTTTCCCCTTGCGTTATTTTTACTAAGACCCTTTCGAATGCTTCCTTGCATTTGCTGTTACTTATTATTCCGATCGATAATCGCAAGGCTTCTTGGAGGGGTACTCCAAATGTCATCAACATTCCAAAGGTTCTAAAAAAAGTATTAAGATTCATGTCCAAAAATAATTTTCCAAAAACTGGAAGTCTAGAGTAAATGGAGAGCAATTGATTTTTGAAAGATTTTTTACAAAGATAGATCCTCAAAATTCCGATGGCAACTATGGTGGATATCACTACCATTCCCCAATGATTGCCCATAAAATTACAAAAGTTCACAACTTTTTGGGTCAACCAGGGCAACGACCTGCCATCGGAATTTTGGGATGCAAAAATCATCTCAAATTTTGGAACAACAATTGTCATTAGCAAAATCAGGGCGATTCCAGCAACTACCAATACGATCGTCGGGTAGGTCAGTGCTATTTTTACTTTTCTTCCAATGGAGGATATTTTTTTGCCGAACACGGACATCTCTTGCAAGGCAATTTCAGGACATCCTATTTTTTCGGAAGCTTTAATTGTTTCTATTTCAGTATCCGAAAAACACCGATTACAACACGCCATTCCTTCAGACAATGACATTCCAGCAGAAATTTTCCTCCTAAGTGAACGTATCACATTGTGGCCCATGGTACCTCTTTTTAGTCCGATGGTCAACGATGACAAACATTGTTCGATTGGTAAACCTGACATTAACAACATTGCCAATTGTTCGAAAAATGTATATTTCCAATTGGGATGACTATTTTCCTTGCGGGAAAAAATGCTAATAATTTTCCCATTGGGAAAATTATTTCGCCTAACTTTGGTTTCGCAACATTGCAATAATTGCACATCAAAACCTTTGCCCCTAAGTTCCTGTTCGGCGAGGGTTTTACTGTCGGAAATAATTTCACCTTTGACGACCATATCACGAGAATCTATGGCAAGAAATCTAAACCGCATAGTCTCCAATTGTAAAAATTTTTTTACATAAATAAACCCATTTCGTAGGAAAGTTTCTTCAAAAAAGAAAGCCAGTACTACAAATTGTTTATGTATAATTCATATGTGAATATTTTGTAAAAACAACATAGATTTGTTTTTTTATTGCAATTGACCATAAAATTTCTTTGATGCGAAAAGCTTGTGCTCAGGTGGTGGAATCGGTAGACACGCACGCTTGAGGGGCGTGTACCTATGGTGTATGGGTTCGAGTCCCGTTCTGAGCACCATGTGATATACGGGGCGTAGTTCAATCTGGTAGAGCGCTTGCTTTGGGAGCAAGTTGTTGTCGGTTCGAGTCCGGCCGCCCCGACCATAAATGTTTCTAAGAACCATAACTGCCAAAAAAATTGCCACCATCTCCTTCATCTTTGATTGTATTTTTTGTATATTTTGTATATCTGTATAGGAACACAAATTGTAAAGCAAGAATTAAAAACCTTGGGGAAAGTTAATGAAAAAGCACCCTGAGGCATGTGAAATTTTTTGTTAAATGAATAACCTTTTCGGCCAAAAATCTTCCTCAGTTCATTTATTCTTCCATATATGCGCTAATAATCACCATTATTTTGCGATTTACGTAATTTGACTTTTTAAAAGTTCCACGGGATTTAAAGCCCGTAGATGCGGATCGGATGTGAAAGAGAGTAAAATACAAAAAACACCTTGCAAGGCAAAAGGCAAAGTAAACCTTTTAAATCCCTGCAAAGAATATTAAACAACGGCTTTCCCCATTAAAAGGAAAGATTGGCTTTTGCTAATTTATAGCTTTCAACTTTTTTGCAGAAGAGGTGTTATATTTCCTTCTGGTAACAATGCATTATGTGGGGCTGCATCGAAATGTCCCCCTTCGTAGGTCGAAACCAGTGCGATCGTTTTAGGGTGTTTTAACAACAACATCATAATATCATAGAGTGTAGCCTTATTAAATCTAATGGTGTTAGACAAATTATCTCTATACCACTTGTATAGGCCAGTTATTTTTTGCCCCCATTCGCGATTTTTACACCACTGTACGAGATTTAGAGACAAATCCAATTCATCTCCCAATTGGATGCATAAATCTATACCAGGTATAGAAAAATGTAATGCTGCCGTCTTACCATCCTTGTGCACTATTTCAGCAACTGGCCGACCAAAAAAATTTGCAACGAGTGGAGAAGAAAAGGAATCAAACATTTGGCTAGAGCTTTCATCACCATATCCTAATATACGCCTAAGTAAATTGATCATTTCATGGGTGTGAGTATGATCTCCTACTTGTTCTAATATTGAATTAAATCCACAATTATTATACCCATCGCCTGGTGTATCGTTTTTTCGTCTTCCAGTCATATCTAAAAGAGAATCTACACTGATATTGCTAAGATATCGCGGAATTGCATTTTGTTCTTTGAGAGCTGGCGGCAACGGAGCTGGCGGCAACGGAGCTGGCGGCAATTGTGCGTTTTTATATAACATATTTATATTCATAATTTGACCATTCCTTTCATGTGGTCTGGGGGGAATTTTTGACTAGTTTTTCTTTTGTCAAGAAAAAATAGAAAATCAATAAAAGAATTTTGACATTATACATTCTGTTTTTGAAAAAGCATTTTTTTGGTTTCTCACTTCATGGGAAATGCAATCAAAATTATTAGCCAAAATTTCTTGATGAGGATTTTAGACAACTTAAAATGACTTCCCGCCTTAGTTCGCACTTTAAAATAGGTAAAACCCTAGCTTCATTCCCATAGGGGATAATGAACAACACAAATTGGCAAAGTAATAGGAAGAAAACATAGCAGAACTATTTAAGTAAAAGCAATTCTTTATCCAAAGATGCAAAGAAACACGCAGACAAAAGGTCGAAAAATTAGACCAAAAACGCTTCGCAGGGATTCATATCAAAAATTTGGGTATTCGGCGACAACTCGATTAGTTCATCCATAAACCAATTTCGTGAATTTTCTTCCCCATGGACGAGAACAACGGCACGAGGAGACATGTTCAGGATATTTTTCAAAATTTCTTCCCTATCTGCGTGGCCACTAATATCAAATTTATCAATTTTAGCTGCAATTTTTGCCATATAATTTTGGGTTTTAAACAGAAAAGAATCTCCCGTAGAATACTTTTGTAATTCTCCGCCTGGCGTGGATTCATCGCAAAAACCAACGAAACAAATGGCATTTTTATGGTCATCGATTATGGCAGAAGCAACGTTATAAGCGGATGTATTTTCAACCAACATGCCACTGCTAAGGACAAAAATTGATGGCTCTTGGATTTGCTTTTTTATGTCCTTTGGGTTGTTCCCTCGGAAAATTTTTATTTTTAATTCTTTTGTGATTTTTTTTCGAAAATTTACCCCAGATAATTTTTTAGCAATGAAGTCAAAGTCTTCGATGAGGCCATAGCCCAATCCAGAACAAAAAATTGGTGTGGTTTGTTGCAATTTGTTTTCTTTACGGGCACAACTTATAATTTTAAGGATCTCTTGCATGCGTCCGAATGCAAATGCAGGAATTAGAACAGAACCTCCTCCATTAATGGTATCACGAATTGTCACGACGAGACGTTCCGTTTCGTTACTGGCTGAACACCCTTTCGGTCTTGGAGTAGATCCACGTGTTGTTTCGGTAATCACCGTATCAACCTTTCGGGCTGGCCATTTTGCCCCCCTAAGAATCTTAAGATCCCGAAATAAAACGTCACCGGTATAGAATATGCTCCTATGTTTGTGCTCAACCAAAATGGAACTGGCTCCAATAACATGACCGGCTTCAAAAAATGTTATCGTAATTTCGTCATCGCCCTTCCTTAGGATTCGTGATTTTCCAAATTGCATGGGCAAAATATGTTGTTCCAATGCTTCAATATCTGACAAAGCATACAAAGGATATTCTTTTATGCCCAATTCGTCACGTTGTAACTGCATAACGGAAACACAATTGTTCAAGATTCTTGGTAAAATAACATGGGATGCCTGAGTCATCAGGACACGAGCTTGCTGTTGCCTTTTCATAATATATGGCAATGAACCGACATGGTCTAAATGACAATGGGAAACGAGGACCAAATCAATGACTGTTGTTCCCAATTTATCGAAAGCAGGAAGTGCATCATATCCTACGCGCTTTGGGCTAGTTCCACAGTCAAACAAAACGTTGAAACTTCCGACTTTGGCGAATAAACATGAAGATCCTATATCCCTGGTCTTATTTAAATCAATTAATTGCATGAACAAATTTTACCCATATAAGATGCAGACCTGCTATACATGGTGAGGTTTTTTGTTAAAAAGCAAGCAAATATGGATAACTAATTTCTAATCGTTTCACATTGGCACTTTGGGCTTCAGAAAACATTCGCTGTTAATTAATTTTTAAAGAATTGTACGTATTTCAGAAAAAAGTTAGGGAAACATCGTATAAAAATCTACACCCTTTCTGCACAATTAATTTTATTGCAAAAGATATGCTTTGTTGCAAGTTTTGAACCATCATGACTCCTTTACAGCAGATTTGTCAAGGCATCGACACCATGGTTGGACGAGATGAATTGGAGAAAAAGCTAGCCGGTGGAAAACAGCTCAAGGTTAAGTTGGGAGTTGATCCTACGCGGCCAGATTTGCATTTTGGTCATTTGGTCGTCTTCAGTAAACTCAAACAGTTTCAAGATCTTGGTCATGAAACTACGTTGCTAATTGGGGATTATACCACAACAATTGGAGACCCTTCGGGTCGTTCTGCCGAACGACCGATGTTGTCCAAGGAACAAATCGAAAGTAACTACAAAACTTACATGGCGCAGGCTTTTAAAGTTTTAGATCCGAACAAAACAATAATAAGAAAAAATAGTGAGTGGTTTAACAGTATGTCCTTTGGGGATGCCGTACTGCTTGCAAGACAAATGACGGTAGCTCAAATGCTTGAACGGGAAGATTTTAGTAATCGATATAAAAATAAAACTCCAATTTCAATCGTTGAATTTTTGTACCCTCTGTTGCAAGGATACGATTCTATCATGCTTGATTCGGATGTTGAGATAGGCGGACGGGACCAGTTGTTTAATTTGTTAGTTGGGCGTACTTTACAAAAAAATATTGGCAAGGAAGAGCAAGTAGTTATTACAATGCCTTTACTGGTTGGTCTAGACGGCACGAGAAAAATGTCTAAAAGTTATGACAACTATATCGCTTTTAATGATACGGCAAAGGATATTTTCGGTAAGGTAATGTCGATTTCCGACGAAACGATGTTTGTATACTATAAATTTCTTCTACTAAAAACGGATGGGGAAATCGAACAATTAAAAACGATGCACCCAATGGAGTGCAAAAAGTTATTGGCGGAAAATTTGTGCGCTCAATTTCACGGTTTAGATGCTGCAAAATATGAAGAGACACAGTTTGAAAGAGTATTTTCTAAAAATGATAGTCCAAGTGATATGCCAAATTTCAGCGTTCGCAAACTGATGAAAAGCGAAGCTGTTCCCTTGGTAGATATTTTGGGAGCGACAAATTTGTTCCCGAGTAAGAAGGAAATTCGTCGACTATTTGAGCAAGGAGCAGTTAAGGTCGACGGTCAGAAAATTGCCGATTGTTCTTTCATATGTAAAATTTCCAATGAAGCGTTGATTGTTCAAGTCGGAAGAAGAATTTTTATCAAAATAACAAAGTAAAGTAAAAATTTTAATTAATGTGGTGCCATGACTATGGTCAAAAAGAAAAAATTAAAGCGTATTGTATTAGAGTCAGTCGTCAAAATAGGCAGCGAAGAAAATAGAGAAGGAGTGGACGAAGAAGGCAAAGGCAAAAGAATTGATATTTAAAAGTATAGAGAGGAAATGGAGCGCCACTCCTCCATTCTGAGGAAAGAATTTTCGATGACATGGTTTTTTGTAAATACTTTTATCGCAGCATCGCTGAAAATTTCTGTTTATACAAGGAGAGATGACTGGGACAATGCTAGGAGAGGAAAGGGAAAGGATGATTTCGTCGAAGTCGGCGGCGAAAACAAATCTTGTGTCTACGGATGAGACAAGCTTTATCGTTAGGGCGTGTCGTCAAATAGAACATTGACAAAATGAAAAAGAAGGGCAAAAGCGTGGAGCATGGACGCAAAAGCACACGGAAGGCATGACATATCAGATGAATTATGGAGAAAAATGGAGTGGCTGCTGCCCGGAGGTAGTGGAAAAGTCGGTAGA
>JAITAS010000054.1 GCA_031284015.1 Puniceicoccales bacterium
ATCGTCCTGGTACCTACGCCAAACACCTTACTGGTCTCTTTTACTCCGTTTATTTCGGCATATTCTATCACCTTGACACTCAAATCTTTCCAGTAATACATTTCTTCTTTGCTTTCCAATTCTTCTTTCGGCCATTGTCATGAAGATTAACTATAATATTCGGAGTGAGCGATATTACCAATTGCTATAATCAAGCTCCTCTCCCCTTTAACACTCCCCATAGGACCGTATCAATTAATCAACGAGACCACTTCTTATAAATAATGGTTCAATGTCAGGGTCCCTTCCCATAAAGTCGCGGTATAAAACATCTGCTTCTTCACTGTCGCCTTTCGAAAGAATTTTCTCTCGAAACTCATTGCCAACCTTACGACTCAACACTCCATGCTCTTTAAATTTATTAAATGCATCGGCGTCAAGAACTTCAGCCCATTTATAGGAATAATATCCTGCCGAATAGCCTCCTCCGAAGATATGCTTAAAGCTTAAAGTTATGGTTGGAACATATTCTGAAAGTGTCATTCTGTAGGTTTCCAAAACTTGTTTTAATCTATCTTCGATGTATATATTTGCATAATTTTCATACTTTTGGTGCAATTCCAAATCTAATTTAGCGAAGCATAACTGTCCCATCATCCCACTTCCGGACATATGATTCTTTGCTGCGATCATTTTCTCAAGCAGTTCTTCCGGCATCCTTTCACCCGTTTCAAAATGCCTAGCGAAAATATCAAGGCTAACTCGTTCCCAACAAAAATTTTCCATGATCTGTGAAGGAAGCTCAACGAAGTCCCAGGCGGTATTCGCTCCGTTCATCGAGGCATATTTGACTTTTCCAAACAGATGGTGTAATGCATGGCCGAATTCATGAAACAAGGTTTCAACTTCCCTGTGGGACAATAGTGATGGTGTATCTTCCGTGGAAGGTGTTAAATTTGTACAAATGGTCGCCGTTGGATAGTGCCAATCATTGTTTTCGTCTAAATACCCACTCCTAGTGTCACTCATCCATCCCCCCGCATGTTTTGATTCCCGTGGATGGATGTCCATGTAAAGGCCACCGATATAGTCGCCGTTTTCCTCAAAGGCCTTGAAATATTTCACATCCTCATGCCAAACGGAAATCATCCCAGCTGGAACCGCATCATTTTCGCTATTTGTGAAAAAGGTTGGCTGTTCCACAAATTTTATGCCATATAGCCGATTTGCTACTTCAAACAGTCCGCTAATAACATTTTCCAGTTGGAAATATGGACGCAATTGTTCTTCGTCAAAATCAAACTTGGCCCGCCTAAATTTTTCCGATATGTAGGATGTTTCCCAAGGATCTAGCCTTGATTTTTCAATTCCCATAAACTCTGCTCGAAAGTTTTCCAAATCATCGATATCGCGGACAAAAAACTTCAATGTTCTGTCATGTAAATTTTCAACGAAAGACAATGCCGTTGAACCATTTTTTGCCATTCTCCTTTTCAGTGCATAATTGGCATATGTTTTATGGCCCAATATCTTTGCTTTTTCATCTCGCAATTTTAAAATATCTTCAACGATTTCTCGATTACTATAAGGGTCATCGCAACCAACGGTCAACGATGCTCGAAAAATTTCTTCACGGAGCTTTTCACTTTCCAAATATTGCATACATTTGCCACAAGTACTCGGATTTAATGAAATACGATATCCTTCTCGACTATGGGCTTTGGCATCTTCCTGTAAAACATCGATTGTGGTGGGTGGCAAGCCTTTTAATGCTTCGACATCATCCACATACTTTTCCCAAGCATTTCGAGAATCCAAAACATTTTCGGTGAATTTCTGCGCTTTTTGGGATATTGCTATGCTTATTTCTTTGATTCGTTTTCGCTGTTTACGTGGCAAATCTGCACCAATATCTCGAAAACTATCCAAGGTATCGTTCAGGAGTTTTTTATCGATTCCCTCTAGGTTTTTAGCCTCTTCCGTTTTGGCAAATGCTTTTATTCTTAGCCAAAGTGAATCGTTCAACAAAATATTTGCACCAAATTCCGCAACCCGTGGCAACATTTTATTATGTTCCACTCGAAGTTCATCGGAATTACATGTCGAATCCAAATGCGAAACATAGCTCCATGCCATATCTAGCGGGTCGGTTGCTTTTTCAAAGGCAAGAATGGTATTTTTAAATGTTAACTTATTCAAAGGTAATGATGCGATTTCATCGATATTTTTTTGTGATAAATCTATGGCCAACGAAATATCTGACTCAATGTATTTGGGCAACAACGTATGCCATTTGATTGGATCTTCGTCCACTAGAAATGGGTGATAATTTTCTTGCACTTGTTCTGCTTTTAAAAAATTACAGACAAAAAACAACATCATTAATATGAATTGTCTCATACTTAGACATGAGTTAATTTTATTTACGGGGGTCTCAATCTTATTTTTATGCAAAATCATGGTTGAAAACACAAAATTTTAGAAAATGCAAAATGCAACCAGACAAATCTGACAAAGTAAAATCCCTTTGATATTTCCACGCCAGAGCCTATGTCTGGCCAAGGCAGTGTGCGATAGTGTAAAACATTTTAATATTTTTCAAAAATTACCATTAAAAATTTTACCTTGACAACCTTTAAAATTTACGACAGAAACTGTAATCATGACTATCAATGTAAATGATTTACTTTTAACTGCACGTTTATTTTCAACACCCCCAGAAGTATTGAATTCAGATTACAACAATACAAGTTTCGCTAATTCAAGTTTATTTTCAATAGCGTATAACAAAATTCAAGGATTATTTCACCGTGGAAGAAGGGATATCAAAGATCCCACTAAAAATTCCGTGAAAGGGATTGAAGATATAAGCCGCATGGGACGCAATGGGGATCAATCTAGTCATAGACAAGGAAATGAGCAAAGTGAGAGTAAAACTCAAACACTTGAAATACCTAAAGGAGAACAGATAGATCCGGTGACGCTTAGCAGTCTAAAAAGTCAAAATAATCCAAAGCAAACGTTTTCTACAATGTTTCCGGATCTCGTTGACGCAAGTCCATGGATCAAACTCAATGCAATGATGATGCTTCAAGCTAAACGTGCCAAGGCTGATATGGAGTGGCAATTAAATCAAATTTTAGAGAGAAATGGAACGAACGCTAATCTTGCGGAGGAAATTAAAAAAGAAAGCGAAAAAGCAGCTGAGACAAAACAAGGAGCGGCTATCGCAGAGAATGTAGGAAATATAAGTAGTGCATGGGGCAACTGTTGTGAGGGAATGTCAAAAATCGGTGAACACCTCTCTCACATTGAACGGTTCTCTAATATACTCGGTGCAGTTGGAATAGTCGCTTCTGCAGCTTCTGTAACAATGGTAATGGGTATAGCTGGTGCAATTCTAGTGAGTGTGGGGATAGTCTGCAAAATTTATGCCGCTCTGCAGACGAAAGGTAGCGAAACGATGCAAGCTGAGATACAGCTTAAAAAAGATAAACAAAACCAAAACAACACTGAAATTTCTGTTTTACAAAATTTATTTTCAACATCATCTCAGGCATACAATTCGACACTAAGTATATTACAAAGCATGATTTCTTCGGAAAATGAAGCTAAAAGAACGGTAGCTTCAAACATACGATAAATACGCAGGATTCATCTAATAAATAAACCGTACATATTTTCCCATATGCGGTTTATCTATTTTTACCTTTTGTGTTGACTACAGGATCTCTAAACGCATTCCATAGGGTCAAAGTTATTGCTTGTGTAGTTCAATGGATAGAATGCTAGCCTCCGAAGTTGGTGATTCGGGTTCGACTCCCGACACGAGTGCCATGTTTCTTGAGACAATTTTTTGGCTTCGCTAAGAATCTTTAAAGGGTATTTTTGCTAATCCATTTGGCCGTTTACTGAACCATAGTGAAAGTAACCCTCAAAAGCTATGTCGTTTTTGAGACAGTATTCCTCGATGTTACTCCTTAGGTTTTTCCAATAGGAGTTATCATTGCTGTGAAAAATTTTTACATATTCCCCATAAAATTGTGGATATTGTTGTTTAATATATTGCATTATGATTGGCTTATAGGGCATGCGCAAGTTCAGATTTTCAAACCAATATTCACCAACAAAATCTCTGGTATTTTCCATAATGGCTTGAAAATTTGTTATGTAGGGAAATATAGGTGACATAAATAAAACCGTTGAAATGCCTGCTTCGTATAAAATCTTTAAAGCTTCGATTCTATGACCTATTGCCGGAGCCCTATCCATATCACTTTGAAACTTTTCATCCAAAGTGTTGATTGAAAAAGCAACGGTGAGATTTCGAAATTGTTTTAGTAGATCAAGATCTCGGAGAATTAAATCCGATTTCGTAGTAATTTCTACTATGGCATCCGAACTTTTCAATTGTTCCAAAATTTTCCGTGTAATCTCATAGCGCTTTTCATAGGGGTTATAGGCGTCGGTTACCGATGATATAAAGATTTTTTTGCCTTTAATTTTCTTTAAATTAATCGGTTTATTGCACAATTTAACGTCAACAAAATCACCCCAGGGTTCTCCGTGATTGGTAAATCGCTTCATGAATAATGCATAGCAATACTTACACGCATGTGGGCATCCAACGTACGGGTTTATGGTAAAATCCATACCCGTAAGTTTGGAAATTGACAAATAATTGTTAGTCGTGATAACTTTTTCTTTCACAGGAAAAATACTGCTGTCTTTTAAAAAATTGCCAAAGACATTTCCGACATTTGCATTATTAGCATTTGAATCATTTATCCGAAAGGTTGTCCAAAAATTTTTGAATAACCTTGGCAATGATTTTAAAAATTTTACCCTGATTACATCATTTTAGTTGCAACTTTATCTTCGGACTTCACGTTCGCCATATTGCTTGAACTTTTGAGCTGAAACATTTGCATATGGAAATTTCAAAGGAAAACCTTGGACCACGAATCATGATCATGGGACCAATGGCATCGGGGAAATCAACCCTTGCAGAAATGATGGGAAAGAAATTAGGTTTGCCCGTTTATCATCTTGATCAATGCTGTATGCTATCGAATACCCGTTGGAAACGCTGCCCGATTGAGGAATCTAAAATTTTGCATGACCAGACTGTCAGCACAGACAAGTGGATAATGGAAGGAAATTATTTGGAATTCATCCATTTTCGCATTTCACGTGCAACATCGATAATTTGGTTAAACCCATCAATTTTAAAATGCATTTTTAATTTTTATAAAAGATTCTTCCGGAAAAATCGAAGGAAAAATCCCTACGTTGGTATGCTTGAAAATGCGCGGGAAAAGTTTACAGTCATAGGACTGAAGTATATTTTCTTCCATAAAAAGAAGAAACATTTATTTGAAAAAGCACTGGAAAATTTTCCCAGGGAAAGGATTTTTTATTTAAACTCATCCAAAATGATGAAAGAATTTTATAGGAAAATAGAATTACTCCACTGAACCTTGATGCAAGTAGCCCCCATGCGCATTTCGCAAGTTCAGTTTTGGATCAATTTGGTAAAACATTCAATTATTTTCCTACGAATTGAAAATGTTGTTGTTCCCTGATATTTTAGCCATTAAAGATGAAGCATGACAATCGAATGTCCATTTTCCAAAAAACATCCATCAACTTTGCATAGGGATGATGAATATTTTATGTCCATGGCATATAATCAAGCCATTGAAGCGTGGAAGCACGATGAAACTCCCATTGGGGCAATTGCCGTCTTGGGTGATGAAATCATTGCATCTGCCTATAATTCGGTAGTAACACTAAATGATCCAACGGCTCATGCGGAAATGCAAGTCATAACGCAAGCCGCAAGGGTTATCGGTGATTGGCGATTAAATGACATAACGATTTACGTAACAAAGGAACCCTGTCCAATGTGCTCCGGGGCAATGATTGTTAGTCGGGTTGGAGTTATTGTTTTCGGAGCTATGGATAGCAAAATGGGGTTCCTTGGAGGATGTTTGCGACTACAAGATTTAACAACCATCAACCACCATCCCATTGTCAAGCCTGGGGTCCTTGAAAAAGATTGTACCATGCTGATTCAAGCATTTTTCGCCACGAAACGGAGAAAATCCAATGGCATGGAAATATTTAAATAAAGAGTGCGATACATTTCTGTATCGCACAATACCATACATAATTAGATGAAGGAAAATAAGCTCGAACAAATATTGTTCTCATCTGAGCTTATAATTAGTAATTATAAAAATTTCACACATTATGTAAAGAAAAAAGTAAAAAATATTAAAATTTACGTTTCTTTAAAATTTTGTAGCCAATAAATCCTGCTATGTTGATTTTTTCATTTACATCATATCATATACCATATGCTTCGTCGGCAATAAATAAGATAGCGTAGCTTTAGGACCGTTTCTTGTATACCAAATTTCTTTTCTGGAGCACACCTTAGGTGATTGAAATTGGTTTATCTGTGTGCAATGAAACGGATGTTGGAAATCTTTGCACAATGGGGAAATTGGTGTAAGTTTTCTAGGATTTTTAGTTTTTGAATTTGTAATTCCGAACGAATTATTGCATCGGAACTGTGGATGATCAGAGTGTCATCATTTAAAATTTTCACGGGGTAGCAACGTTTTACCATGGTTTCTCCTACGATGAATGACCAATTTTGCTGGATGGCTCGTTGGGGCGTTATTTTTATCGTGTTGAGTTTTTTCAATAGTGCTCCTATGGAAACACTAAGAGGTTTAGCTTCTTTTAAACACGAGATACCTTCTTCCGGTGGCAAGCTACGGAATGCGGCAACTAGATTGCGAATTCTACGGCCAAAAGTTTTCTTTGTCACAATATCAATCCAATAGAGATTCTAGATTCTTTAGGAAAAAATTGGTCATTGCAATATTGTCAACTCCAGTTTTGATAAAGTCGTTAAATAGTTCATTTTTAGATGCTTGAATCGCTCGCATGCGTTCTTCAATGGAATCCTCGGTGATTAAACGATAGATGGTGGTAATATTCTTTTGACCAATCCTATGGATGCGTGCTATTGCTTGTTCCTCGACGGCAGGGTTCCACCATGGTTCCATCAAAAAGGCATATTCTGCCGCATGGAGTGTGATTCCGATACCCCCAGCCTTTAAACTAATCAACATAACTGCACTTCCTTTAGTATTTTGAAACGTATCAACGAGCGTTTTGCGGTTGGGGGTTGACCCTGTCAAAGAGAATACTTTGGTTTTTGGAATATTTTCTGCGATTCTGCTTTTTATCTCCTTCAGAAACTCCAAAAATTGGCTAAATACGAGGACTTTACTCCCTTCAGCCACTATAGTTTCCAGCTTTAACATTAAAATGTCAATTTTGTGCGAATCCCTGGAGTTGTTATAGCGTAAAGCTTCCGGAAGGATGAATTGTGAACATGCAGCTTGCCGTAAACGAGTGATAGCCGACAAAATGTTTAAACGCATTTTAGAGTCGGATGTGTTGAAATTCGTTAACTTTGATTGCAAATTGTTCCTGATGGCGTCATAGGCAAGCCTCTGGGCATGATTCATTTTGCAAGTAAGCTCAATTTCATTGCGTTTTGGTAATTCGATGGCGACGGATTTTTTGGTCCTCCTGATTGTAAACGTTGCAATTTGTTTCTGAAAATTTTGACGAAAATCCAGTTGGTTAATGTTTTCTTGAAACTGTTTATAGCCACAAAAAAAACCGGGCATTAGGAATTTAAATATGCTCCAAATGTCCATTAGATTATTTTCGATCGGTGTCCCGGTAATAGCTATTCTAAATCGGCCGTTGACATTGCAACATGCCAACATGGTTTTTGAACGCGGGTTTTTAGCATATTGTGCTTCGTCCAAAATGATGTAGTCGAAGGACAGTTTCCGCAATTCTGTGTTCATCTTGTGTACCTGGGCGTAGCTACATAGCAAAAAATTGGGTTTGTTTGAAAAATTATAACGTTTATCAACGGTGGCGAAAACGTTATCGGGAAAGAACTTTTCTATTTCTTTTTGCCAAACGGAAATTACGCTCGCTGGACAAATCACCAATGAGTGTTTATTTTTCCCATTAGCCCAAATTAGGGATAATACCTGAACAGTTTTACCAAGTCCCATTTCGTCGGCAAGTAAACAGTGACATCCGGCATCTAAAATTGCCTGCATCGCATAGACACCGTTCCGTTGATAGTTTTTCAAAAATTCAGGCAACCTAAACTTTACATTACCAACATCAATGTGCGTAATTTTACACCCCGATACATCGACGCGAATGTGATGTTGATTTAGCAATACGTACAGGATGTATTTGCGCAACTTAGTACCATGGTCGCTGCAAAATACATGGCGAACAACGGAGATTTGGTTGGCTGTTAGCGCAACGGCTCCAATTTTTTCTATGAAAATTAGACGACCATTTGCTTTGAGCAAATCGGTCATCCTTTGGGAATCAATCGGTCCATATTCAGTTTCAATGATCCATTCTATTTCTATGTGTTCCGGATCAAGTTCGTGGACCTTGGCACAGATGTTTGGGAATATGCTCCCACGCCTTAAAAGCAGCATCTCAGGGGATAGTTGGACATAAAAATATTTGTTCCAAATGCTGAACTTATTGCCTATTAAATCAATGGCATCCCTCAAATTTTTCGAGCGATAATCACGATTCGCTGTACAGAATTCAAATTTTGCCTTTTTGGCATAAAATAGCAAACGTAACAGGGACATTTTTTTAGCATTGCCCGAAATTACCGTGATAGAGCTGCTGCTTTGCATAAAAATAGGCTTTTTCTCGGAATTATCCAAAAATGCACGCATTGTGACATCGTTGCCGCATATGCTAAATTTTACCAAAACATTTTTGTTAAAATTATGCCTCGGGGATACATTTACTTTTTCCACAGTGTCACTTGCGGAAGTCCTATCGCTAGGTAAATTCATTGGAAGGATAAAATTTTCTTCAGCACAGTCTATATTTTCCGAGTTCACAAGCTTTGTAATTGCCATCAATGCAGCAATGGTTACAATTTGGGAAGTGATTTTTAGTTTGTTCAACTTATCAATTGAAGTTTCAAGATGCCCCACGTGGTCAAGTGTTATATCGAAATTTATTGTATCCCCATTAAAATACGCTCCAATTGTGGCTTTGTGTTCTTCTAAAACCACCTTTTTTATTGCCTGCGTGGCAAACACACCTTTTGCGATGGAACATGGACGACGTCCAAAATATTGTCCCATGTCAAAATGGGCCAATTTTCTTTTCCATGATACAATGGATGCTTTCGTAAATTCACACTCTGGAGTATTTGACAACATTATGGCACCCATTGACAATAAACGGCTCCAAAGAATTTTGCAAGATAAGATGGCAATCTTTTACAAAATTTTCGCACACGTTGCTTGAAATAATAGGTTTCTTAAATTACTTATACCACTTTGCGTTACGCAAGATATTTCAATGACATCGGTTTTGTGGGCCTGTCTGAAGGTTTTTACATTTTTCCGAGCGGATTCCATATCCATCTTATTGGCAACCACAAGACGTTTTTTTTCCAGTAAATTTGCATCATAACTCCTGAGTTCTTCCAGTAAAATGGAATAGTCTTCCACTGGAGAACGATTATCGATGCCAGACATATCTATCAAAAACAGTAGCGAAGAGCATCGCTCGATGTGTTTCAAAAATCGTACGCCCAAGCCACGATTTTCATGGGCACCCTCGATTAGTCCTGGGATATCAGCAAGAATTATCTTGTCTTTGCTTTTTTTATTAGTCATGACACCAACGTTGGCGTGTAGCGTTGTAAATGGATAGTTCGCAACTTTCGGAGTAGCATCGGTAAGTATCCCAATCAACGTTGATTTTCCAGCATTGGGGAAACCTACTAGGCCGATATCTGCTATGGTTTTTAGGATAAAGTCAAAAACTCCTTCTTCCCCTGGCATACCTAGTGTTATATGGCGTGGGGCTTGATTCGTTGACGATTTAAAATTTGTGTTGCCTTTCCCTCCAATACCCCCTTTTAAAACAATGGTCTCCTGGCCATGTTTCACTATTTCTGTGACAAAATTTTTCGTGTTCGAATCAACAATAACGGTACCCATGGGGACTTTCAGAAAACAATGTTTGCCGTTCCTTCCATGCATTTCACTTCCCATGCCATGCTTGCCATTTTCGGCCTTTGCGTGGGGGGCAAATCTATAAACAACTAAGTCGCTGGTGTTTTCATCACCAACAAGAATTACATCCCCTCCATTGCCACCATCTCCCCCATTGGGGCCACCCTTTGGGATGAATTTTTCGCGGCGAAAACTCAAACATCCATTTCCCCCATTGCCCGCTTTTAACCGCACATTATGAACTTCATCAACGAACATTTATTTCTCCACGAATTGCAAGGGCTTACTATTTGCATACATCTCTTTTTTGTCAAAACTTTATTTAAATCTCTTTGGTTCCCTGCCTTTTTAAATATGACAATTTCTTTATATAGCACATTTGCTCTTAGAATTCTCTTGACTTCCCATTTCCTTTCCGAAGGAATTAACAAAAACGGGAAAGAAGATTAGTTGTTAAAATTTCTCAAATTGAGAAGCAACGGCTATATGAGTTTTACGAAAAAAATACAAATAGATACTTCCATATCTAGCATATTAAAGATTATAATTCCACTAATTTTATCGTGTTTATCGTCTAATTTGATGTTCTTAATAGACCGCTTTATCCTAATGCGATATTCCTTGGATGCAATGAATGCAGCCATGCTAGGAGGCAATCTAGCAGGAAATTATGTGTTTCTTTTGATGGCAATAGCTGGAACCACAGAAATTTTTGTCGGACAGTATAATGGTGCCGGTGAGTATGACAAAATTGCCGCCCCTGTCTGGCAGATGATATATTTAGTAATATTTGCTGCGATTTTTTATGTTCCAATTGGATATTTTTCAGAGTATTTGAATCTAATTCCGGAGTGCTATGCCAAAGATGGTGTTGCATATCAACGGATACTTACATATTTTTGCTGGATGCCGGGACTGGCAGCTGCGTTTATTGGTTTTTTTGTTGGTCGTGGACAAACGAAAATAATTACGGCGATCGTCATATTGGGAAATATCATCAATGCTGTCCTGGATTATTTGTTGGTTTTTGGATTTGGAAATATGATTCCTAGTTGCGGATGTAAAGGAGCAGCAGTGGCAACAATTATCGCTGAAGCCATACAGATTTTAATCCTTGCAACAGGCTTTTGGAGTTCTAAAAATAGGCAACTTTTCCATACGGCCAAAAATTATAAATTTAATAAAAAACTATTTGGAAAATGCTTAAAAATTGGTCTACCGATGGCATTGGGGCGAAGCGCTGAACTATTTGCATGGTACTTGATATATGCCGCTCTGAGTCATGTATCAAAGGATCTAGCAACGGTCCAAGGAATCGCTACAACGGTTTATGTATTGATTGCTTTTATTTGTGATAGTTTGTCAAAGGGAACTGCTGCGATTTCTGCTAATTTTATAGGGAAATGTGATCTGGTATCCATTGGATTAATCATTAAAAAAATAACCATCATAACGTTAGCTTTGTGTTTTTCCTTTATATTGCCATTGCTTGTCTCTCCACGCTTACTTTGTGGAATTCTAGGTTCTTTAAACGAAGACATTGCGCATTTATATCCCATGCTATCGATAATTTTTAAAATACAGTTTATCTGTATAACTATAGAATCCCAATGTGCTGTCCTTTGGGGGGTATTGGTATCGGGTGGCGATACAAAATATATCAATATTGCCAATATGGGGTGCCTTTGGGGTTTCGTTGTTTTTCCAGTCGCATTGTTATATATGTTTGACATGCTGCATTCTGCAGTACTTGTCCATTTGCTGTCTATTTGCTGGCTGTTTTCCTGCTTACTGCTACTATATGGACGATATAAAAGCCTGAAATGGTATAAAAGTATTATCCACTAGGATATTTTTCTACACGGGCTATCATTTTATCTCTCAGCTCAGTCTCAGTAAGTATTTTTTGCTATCCCGTCTTCTGTTTTTATTGCCACATATAAAAAAAGCTTGACTTTTGTTTGTTTTAAATCAATATACATTTTCACCATTATAAAAGAAAGGAATATTATGTTAGGTGGCATAGGAGGTCATCTCACGAGGATGATGACTGCATCGAGAATGCTCACGGAGGATTTTCCGGGAATAGATTGGTTGATAAACCATGCTGGGTTTACTCAGGAGGAAAAAGATAGGTGGAATGCTATGCGTGCTGCAAGAAAGTAGTGGCGTGTATCTTGCCTCCGCAAGGAGGCATTCTTTTTGTGGGTGTTTGTCGTTGGGTTTATTAAAAGCTTTGGGGGGAGTGTCTTACCATTGTAGGTAACAGGGGAAAAGGTGTGGGAGAATGTGATATAATGTAGTAGCTGACGATGCAAAGAGCGCAAAAGTTAAGAAGTATTTTTTCTGCTGTTGTTTTGATTTTGGTGGTGGTTGGTGGCATTATTCCTTGTGAATTTTATGGTTACGGAGTAGGGAAAATAGTGGACTTCTCTATGGGGTTTCAGTCGAAGTCCGTTACTAGTGGACGTAGAGGGCTAGATAATAATGCTTCATTTGCGGGTGGTGGAATTTTTGGATCTGTGGGTAAAGGTGAGGTAGATTTTTATTGGAGTGTAGCTGTTGGTTTAAATTCGGCGCTTGCTGGTTTTGAGAGTATTTCGCTTGGGGGTGGCATTGTTTATCATGTAACAGACAAGGTGTTTTTGGATCTGGGTGGATTTTTTTCCCGTTATGCTGCCCGCTCTTCTTCGCTAGGGGGATTGTTAGCTCCTGGAGTATGGTTGCATGCACTTTGCATCGGTGTTGCAGCAGACGTTATTCTTTGTCCATCCTTGTATTTTAATTATAACTCTTATGGTAAAGAGATGTTTTTGGAAGGAATGGTGAGGCATTATTGGGACCTATCGTCTTTGGGGTTGCGTAATTTTATGTTGAAATTCACGGCAGAAGTTGGGTGTAGTCGTTCCGAGAGGCCTTATGATTTGCCGTATGCAAGTACTTTAGGGAAGAAGGATTATGTATATTATGGCACAGCTTTTTGCTTAGTTTATCGGCTAAGTCGGCTAAGAGCCAATGGTGAGGCAGGTATTGGGGTTGCCTACGAAGGTAATGGGGCAAGTAAGTATTCATGGGTTAATTGTGGGCGGAATTACAAAAATAATGTATGGTTTAATGCCTTTTTGGATTTCTCGTTTTGAGAAATTGTCTATTCCGATTTTTTCATTTTGAAACGGGGTTTTTTGTGGGTTTACGCTAGAAAAGTTGGCATGTGGCAATTTGCTCTACGGGGCCTTTTTGCATTATGTTGCCAGATTTTATGGTTTTTACGTTTAAAATTCCTCCGGGCATGTGGATTTTGACATTGTTTGAACAGAGGTTCAGTTTTTGCGCAACCGCAAACACTGCACACGCACTGGAACCAGAAGCCAAGGTATGGCCGGCACCTCGTTCCCAGATTTCTATTGCTATGGTGTTTTTATCGATAATCTTGGCAAATTGTACATTGGTTTTTTCCGGGAACATTTGATTATGTTCTAAAAAAGGACCCGCAATTTTGATTTCTTCGCAAGAAAGCTTATTAACAAAAATTACGCAATGAGGATTTCCCATTGATACAGGATAATACCTGTAGGTTGTATTTGTTTCATTCACCGTAAATGTCGACGAGCCACTGGAAAAATATGGAATGTTGCTATCCTTAAACAGAGGGCATCCCATGTCGACTTCAATGCGATCCTTAGAAAGGATATTGCAGGTCACGGTCTTTTTGAAAGTTTTAACAAGGAACTCACTATGAGAGCTAATTTTTCCCAAATCAAACATCGCACGTGCAAAAATTCTAACACCGTTGCCACTCATTTCCGCCGTTGTACCATCAGGATTAATTATTTGCACCTTAAAAATATTGTTGCCAACTTTTGAGCCATAGAGGATTCCATCAGATCCTATCCCAAACTTTCTATGGCAGATTTTTTTAATCCCCGCCATGGTTGGTAATTTAAACCTCGATGCATCTAAAAACAAATAATCATTTCCTAAAGCATGATACTTTATGAAACACAACTCATCATTTCCAGCAGACATAATATATTTTTGATAAAAACAAAATGACTGCTTTTCAGGTAACTATGACTCCACAAATAAGCATCATTTATTCAATTTTTCAGCTCCCAAAAGAAAGGGATTTTTCCATCTTTTTTCAGAGAAATTTCTTGTATTTGGGATTATTTATTGATCATTCGAATGAGCGCACGTTTCTTGATTAGGTGGTTCTTTGGGACATGAGCACCTGTAGCCATTATTTTCGGATTGAAACTTGGTAACTACTATATTAACTTTCTTAACAGCAGCCAAACCAATATTATTAACAAGAACGTTTTGTAATGTTTCACGTAGTGACTTAGAAATATCTGCTAGATTTTGCCTACAGCTAATGCGGATGATGATGTCTATGGAAATGTTTCCTCTACAACATTTAATCTTGGTATATATCTTATCCTTAATACCAACCTCTCTTGCAAGGGATTCAATAATTTTATTCAGCGAGTCCCTGGTCAAGGAAACAAATCCTTCGTCGCTTTTAGAAATAAAAATCCACTTGGGTTTTAATGACAAATATACGATGCAAATGATAGCAACCCCCACAATAATACACCACCATGTTAGAGATATACATTTTAACGGTTCTATGCTCAAATTGAGTAAGATTTCTTTCATAATTCCTCTTCAATAAATTCGTTTTTGTCTGCCGCTTCCGAAATTTCAACACCATCTATAATGACATTTACCTTGCTAACGCCAGTCATTGTCATCTTAGTAACATGGTCTATGATGTTTTGTTGGACTTCGGAGGCCACTTTTGCAAGCTCACAACCAAATTTCAATGTTATACAAATGTCAATTAAATAATTTCCAAATTCATCTTCGGCGATATTGACCCCGTTAAGCGTTGATTTCTTGCTTGAAAAAAATGAAGCAATTCCGCTTGCAAATCCATGTGTGCCAACGGCCAAAACACCTCTTGTTTGCATGGCACTTAACGTTGCAATATTTGCGATCACAGAATGATTTATCTTGATTTCACCTAAATTGCAAGACGAATCATCGGAAACCATGGGAATGGAAAAGGAAGAATTTTTTTCTTTTCTTTTTTGGTCATTTTTTTCTGTAGTCATACTTTTCAACAATTTTTAAAGTCTAAGGCATCCGTAGGAGTCCTCTTCAAAAAATCATCCACGAACTTTGTGGTATATTGTCCGGTAATATAGCCTTTATCCATCATTACAGCCCTCACAAAGGGAATTGTCGTCTTTACCCCGCGAATCATATATTCGCTCAAGGCACTATACATTTTTTTTATTGCAAGTTCCCTACTCTGTTCTGAGGCTATCAATTTTGCAACCATACTGTCGTAATATTGAGGAATTATATACCCGGAGTAAACATGGGAATCGACACGAACACCGTGCCCTCCAGGAGAATAATATAGCACTATTTCTCCGGGACAAGGGGCAAAATTTTTGAGAGGATTTTCCGCATTAATTCTACACTCAATGGCATGTTTATTAATCTTAACATCTCTTTGATCAATGGTCAATTTTTCACCGGCAGCAATGAGTAACTGCCACTTGACCAAATCGATCCCGGTCATTTCTTCCGTCACACCATGCTCAACCTGTATGCGAGCATTCATCTCTATGAAATAGTAGTGGCCATGTTTGTCTACTAAAAACTCGACGGTTCCCGCATTTTGATAATTACATTTTTTAGCAATTTTAATGGCGGCATTTCCCATTTCATTGCGTAATTTTTCTGACAAAAATGGCGAAGGTGCTTCTTCAATCAATTTTTGATAGCGCCTCTGTATAGAACAGTCTCGATCGAACATATGGATGATCTTCCCATATTTATCTGCTAAAATTTGAAACTCTATGTGATGGGGATCCTCGATGTATTTTTCTATATATACGGACCCATTACCAAATGCTTTCTCTGCTTCCGATTTCACCATTTTATATTCCTTACAAAAGGAAACGGAATTATTAACCAATCGCATCCCCTTGCCTCCACCGCCAGCTGCTGCCTTTATAATTATTGGATATCCAATGGAGTCAGCAAGATTTTTAGCTTCCATCTCATCATCTATTATGCCCTCACTGCCGGGTACACATGGAACACGTACGCTTTTAGCAATATTTTTAGCAAAGGATTTGTTTCCTATGGAAGCAATTGTTTCCGGAGATGGTCCGATAAACGTAATATTACAATCATGGCATTGTTGTGCGAAAGTAGGATTTTCGGATAAAAAACCATATCCTGGGTGAATGGCATCGACATTAGTTATTTCTGCCGCACTGAAGATTCTATCTGCCCTGAGGTAGCTATTTGTACTCGTTGCATCACCTATGCAAATAGCTTCATCTGCTAGCTGAACATGCAGTGATTGGTCATCTACCTCCGAATAAACCGCCACCGTCTTTATACCAAGCTCCCGACATGCCCGAATTACTCGAAGGGCAATTTCACCCCGATTTGCTATCAAAACTTTTTCGAACATATTTTACGATTTTTTAACTTTAAACAATGGCTGTCCAAATTCGACAGGCTGTCCATTTTGCACGAAAATTTCTGTAACTACTCCTTTGACTTCGGCCTGTATTTCATTCATCACTTTCATAGCTTCTATGATACAGACGGTAGTCTCAACGTCGACGAGAGCATCTTTGTATACAAAGTCTTGTGATTCCGGGGATGGTGCACTGTAAAATGTTCCCACTATGGGTGATTTTATTATGTGGTAACTGAGATCATCTTCCAGATTTATTGCCTGAGATATTTTATCTTCCCGTACTATGGTTGTGGAAGTGTTACCTAGTGATTGGGTAGTATGGGTAAGATTTGTCCCCTCCTGATTGACAATCCTCAGACGCATATTTTCCCGTTCAATTTCTAGTTCATGGAGGTTTGCATCTTTTACCAATGTTACCAACTGCTGTATTTCGTGTAAATCCAAAAAACCTCCTACCTTTGCTACGTGTTCCACATAGAAAGAATTGAAAAATTGAATGCAATTAGAAAATAAGAAAATACCTGTAAGCCCGAGTTGCCACCAAAAGAATGTTTAAGCTTTTAATTATAGATTAGGGTAATAAGCGCCATGAATCTATGATATCTTTTCCACTAGAATTTTCGACTACCATCTGAAAATTTGTAACAAGATAGGAATAAGTTATATTGACTGTTTTAGGGACTTTACTAGAAATGTTGCCTTGAAACAAGGTATTACATTGAATGGGGAATATAGGAGAGTAATTTTAAAGTTCAGCGGTGAAATTTTAAGAGGTAAGGCCAGCGAATCTGTCATTAATTCTGATACCATCCATGCTTTGTGCGAGGAACTAAAAGCTATCCATGAAACGGGGATAGAAATTGGTGTTGTGATGGGTGGAGGTAATATTTTTCGGGGAATATCTGAAAATGAAAAACAGGGTTATGAACGTATCACAGGAGATTGCATGGGAATGTTGGCAACCATAGTAAATGCCATAGCAATTGCGGATTTTCTAAGGAAACTTGAAGTTACAACGGAGGTATTCTCTGCACTTCCCATGTTAAATATCTGCGAAACATATTACCCAAGGCGCGCCCAAAAAGCCATGAATGATGGAAAAGTTGTGCTTCTTGCAGGAGGAACCGGCAGTGCATTCTTTTCAACGGATACCGCAGCTGCCCTTCGAGCAAATGAATTGCATGCGGATGTTATTGTAAAGGCAACGAAGGTCGATGGTGTTTATGATAAAGACCCTAAAGTTTATCGCAATGCCGTTAAATTTGACAAAATTTCATTCCAAGAAATTCTTTTGAAACGCCTGCGAGTCATGGATTCTACGGCATTTTCATTGTGTATGGATAACAATATTCCAATACTTATCGTGGATGCCCAAAAGGATTTAAAAAATATTCGCCGTGCTCTTTTTGAAGAAATGATTGGTACTATGGTTTCAAATTTTTAAATCTTTGGAGAACTTTCAATCAATATGGATATAAATGCAGAAATAAAAAAAGCGAAAGCAGCGATGGACATCGCCGTAAAACACACTTTAACAGAATTCAATTCATTGCATACCTGTAAAGCTTCTCCCGGAATAGTTGAAAATTTATCGGTTGAAGTATATGGATCCGTGTCTAAATTACGTGAAATTTCGGCAATAACAACTCCAGACGTAAAGACTATACAGATTCAACCGTGGGATAAAGAAAGCGTCAAGGCCATTGAAAAAGCAATTCTCGCAGCCAATTTGGGAGTTACACCACTTGTTAATGGTATGATTATCCGTTGTGTCATGCCCGAAATGAGCAGAGAACGCCGGCAAGAACTGAGTAGGGTTGCGAGTGGCATGGCAGAGGAGGGGCGTATTAAAATTCGCTCGATTCGTCGCGACGTCATTGAAATTTTCAAAAAAGCCAAAAAGGATGGTGTAGTCAGCGAAGATGACCTAAAACGACTAGAGAAAGACATTCAAAATATCACCGATGCTGCAATAAAAGAAATTGACGATAGTCTTAGTCTGAAAAGTTCCGATTTGATGAAAATTTGAGCTTTTTCTAATGAAAAAAAGCTGTATCAACTGGATTTACTAAATTAGCATGCCATCTCTTGAAAGGACATCGTGGGGGTTATTTTTGTTTTAGTGTGAAATGTGTGAAATTTTGATTTTTTTAAAAAAATTTTATCCTCTAAGGACTGGTTTTTTCTCGACAAGATATGGAAATACTTTTTGTTAAAGCCTATGCTCAATCTTTTATGTATATTGGGCAAGTGAATTGGGTTTTATAAAATTATGCCAGAGTTTGAAGAGTGGTCTGAAAAAAGAGAAGCTAAATCTAGGGAAAACAGTGTTGGACAAATCCCTGATAAAAATCAGGCACGATATGCCTTAAAAAGAGGGAGAATTCCCCAAACTAGAAATTTCAGTGAAAGTGATGAAATTGCGTCTGCAAACGTTGTCGATGTTGAACATGACGCAATAGGGTCTCGTTCTAAAGATGAACCTGTTCCACCTGTTCCCAGAGAAAGTCCGATAAAAAAATCAACGGAGATTATAGAAAAGATAGATCCTGCGATCTTAGGTAAGCCATCCCATTCCCATTCAGAAATAGTCGGAAATAAGCATGGGCCAAAATCAAAATTCCAAAGTTACGACAAAATAATACCTGAACAACAACCGTCAGCAAAATGTCGTTACAAGTTACTTGAATTTTGGAAAAAACTTTTAAAATTCTTCGGCGTAAAATCGAAAAATTGTAAAGATTCGAACAACAAAGTTGTTGATCATACAAAAATAAGACATGGTCAAAGGAGCAAAGGATTTTCCCATTCACAATACCAAAGCAGGAAAAATAATTTTCATAAAAAAGTAAAATAAGTCACCATGAATGCCGTTCATATTGTGGGGAATAGGCGATTGGTAGGGGATGTAAAAGTCAATGGATCTAAAAATGCATGTCTTCCCATATTGGCAGCATCATTGTTAACGGATGAAGTGTGTATAATACACAATGTTCCCAAGTTAAGTGACATTGATACGATGCTTGAAATTTTCAAGGCCATAGGCGTTGATTTTTCTTATGTTGGCCACCACACATTAAAAGTTCAGGCTCGTAATATTTCATGGGAAGTCCCTGGGGCACTCGTTAAAAAAATGCGAGCTTCCATTTGTTTGATGGGAGCATTATTGGGGCGTCTTCGCAGAGTTGTTATCCCCAAACCAGGAGGGTGTGTGATCGGTGACCGACCATTTGATTTGCATATAAAAGGTTTTAAGGCACTTGGCTATGAAATTTCTGAAAAAGATGGCGTTTGGATACTGGATGAAAAACATTTACATGGAGCGACCATTTGCCTTTGCGGGCCACGCGGAAGTACCATGACCGGAACAATAAATGTTATCATGGCAGCCATTGGGATTCGGGGGCAAACCATAATCGAAAGTGCCGCAGTTGAACCGGAGGTCGTGAACTTTTGTCAGTATTTAACAAACATGGGTGCTAAAATAGATGGAATAGGCACATCCACCCTAACAATTTATGGGGGAAATTTCCTACACGGTTGTGAATATACCATCATCGGGGATAGGATGGAAGCCGGAACTTTTGTTTGTGCTGGATTGATCACGGGCGGAAATATTAGGATTTCGGGGCTAGAATTGGGCCTTCTCGATTCTTTTCTATGTCATCTTAAAAGGACAGGAGCCAATGTTTTTCAAAGTGTCGATGGAACAATATACGTACAATCGGATAAGCCATTGGCTGCCATCGACGTGATTACTGGACCTCACCCGGGATTTCCGACCGATTTGCAAGCTCAACTTTGTACTTTGCTGACTCAGTCCAACGGGAATTCTGTCATTACAGAAAATATATATCCCAATAGATTCATGTATGTCGCAGAATTAAAAAAAATGGGAGCTAATATCAAACATAGGGGACCATGTGTTCATGTTAAGGGCCCTTGTCCATTAAAGGGAGCGCACCTTATAGCAACAGATTTACGCGCCGGTGCCGCGTTATATTTGGCTGGATTGTGTGCCACAGGAGATACGTTTGTACATGACGTTTTTCACCTAGATCGTGGATATGAAGCACTAGAAAGTAAGCTCCAAATGCTTGGGGCTAAAATCGAACGCATTAGGATTGACTAGGCTCAGGACTCATAAATTCAAATAAAGGAGAAAAGAACAGGCGATTGGGATGGAAAAAAAAGAAGGTGTGAGTGTGGCGGTCGTAGTGGGTGGCGATGCAACGCCAATCCTTCAATCTGCCGAACATATTTTCACGAGCTTGCCAAAAGACAATTAAATGGTTTAACCGTGATTGCTGTAGCCACCCATAGCGAATTCTGACCGTCCTCCTCCGGATCCTCCATTCTTGGAAGTGAGTTCTTTGACGATACGGTTGGCATCAAAACCAGCCGCTATTGCAGTTTTTGAACAACAGGCAACGACAAAACACCTATCTTTTGTGTACGATGTCAAAGTTACTACACCATCCTTTATTTTATTTAAAATATCCAATGCTAGCATTCGCAGTTCATCGGATTGCAGGTCATTGATATTTCTTTCAATGCAGGTAATTTTCCCTTTCGGTGAAGAACTTGATTGTGCCAATTCCGAAGCCATATTTTGCAAAAATGTTTGTCGAGTTACTTTCGCAGCCTTTTCTAGTTCTTTGCAGCGATTTATGTAGATATTTGTTTTGTCCAAAAGCTCCGAGGGTTGACATGAAAAAACTTTGCACTGTTGGTCTATAATTGCACTATTCGTTCTGGAAAAGTCAAATGCTGCTTGACCTGTAATTGCTTCAATACGCCGAATCCCAGCAGCGATCGCGGAGGTAGAAACAATTTTAAAGCATGCAATTTCGGATGTATTGTTGACGTGACATCCACCGCACAGTTCCTGTGAAAAATCTCCAAATTTAACCACGCGGACGATTTCGCCATATTTCTCCCCAAAATTGGCAATGCAATCCGGTGGGACGTGATCTTTGTGGGTTTCAAAAATGTTGGAATTCGCACATTCGAGGATTTTTTCTTCCACGATCTTTTCAATTTTTTCCAATTCTTGTTTCATCGGAGTAGCAATGACGTTAAAATCAAAGCGAAGCCGTTTATCATCGACGTAGGAGCCTGCCTGTTTAATGTAATTTCCAAGAACCTGTCGCAATGCAAAATGAAGAAGATGCGTGGCGGAATGATTTCTGGTAACATTTCGACGAAATGACCTATTGACTGACAGGGTTGCTTTTTGGTGTAGAGATATGCCATCGATTCGTTCTTGTATTTTGTGGACATAACATCCATTTTTATTCTTTTGTACATCAATCACATGAAAAATCTTCGATCCAATCTGGACGATTCCTTGGTCCCCCACCTGTCCTCCACATTCCGCATAGAATGGAGTCTTGTCGAAAATCAAAAATGTTTTCTCCGCACCATTGGCGATATCCAGTATAACCGCTCGGATGTCTTCGATATTGTCAATATCATAGCCGACGAATTCCGTTTGTGGTGTAGTATCATTTGATACTTCTATGATAGATTTTTTTTTGGCTAAACGGGCAAGAGTGCGTTGTTTTTCCATTTCGCATTCGAAACCCTTAACGTCTACGGAAATTCCTCGTTCTGCTGCCATTAGCTGTGTTAAATCCAGAGGAAACCCATAGGTGTCATATAGCAAAAATGCGTCGTGTCCCATAATTTGATTGCCCGATCTTTCACAAACTTCGTGAAAGATTGTGACTCCACGATCGATTGTTTTTGAAAATGACAGTTCTTCGTTTTTTAGTACCGTTTCGACGGTTAACTTTTGTTCAATCAATTCACCAAAAATTGTCCCCATTTTATTGATGACCACCGATGATAATTTTGAAAAAAATCCATGGGGCAGTTTTAGCAACTTTCCAAACATTACAGCCCGCCGTAGAATCCTGCGCAGGACGTATCCGCGGCCTTCATTGGATGGGAATATTCCATCGGCTATGGCAAATGTTAAAGTTCTGATATGGTCGGCAATGGCTCGAAACCAGAAGTCAATGCGTTCGTCCGATGACATGCTTGTTCGGGAAGAAGGAACGGTTCCGTGGTATTTTTGGTCACACATCTTTTCAGCTTCGGTGAAAATATCTGTAAACAGATCGCTATCGTAATTTGACGGCAATTGGGAAAAATCAGAAAAGTTTTTTGTCTTTGCTAAAATCCCCACAATGCGTTCGAACCCAATTCCCGTATCGATATGTTTATCCTTTAAATTTTCAAAGGTTCCATTTACCGTGGCATTAAATTGTATAAAGACAAGATTCCATAGCTCTATGCACCATGGGTTACTGGTATTGACAAGGCTGCCGTTGGTATCTCCCTTTGGTGTTAGGTCCATGTGTATTTCGGAACATGGCCCGCAGGGACCCGTGTCCCCCATCATCCAAAAATTATCAGCCCTGGAGCCTTCGATGATATGAACCCTAGGATCCATATTCTCCTTCAAAAAAATTTCTTTCCAAATGCCATATGCTTCTTCGTCAAAGACAGAAGGTTCACCTGGATTTGGGGAATAGACGGTGGCGTAGAGCCTATTTTTAGGAAAATTCCAAACCTTTGCCAGCAGTTCCCAGGCCATTTCAATGGCTTCTTTTTTAAAATAATCGCCGAATGACCAATTGCCAAGCATTTCAAAGAATGTATGGTGGTAGGTATCGAACCCAACATCCTCGAGGTCGTTGTGTTTCCCCCCCGCCCGGATACATTTCTGGGTATCGGCCACACGTGGACAGATCGGTCGGATCTGTCCAAGGAAAAATGGAATAAATTGATTCATGCCGGCATTTGTAAATAATAGGTCCGGTGTGTCAGGTAAAAGGGATGATGACTTTACTATTCTATGCCCATGGCTGGAAAAAAAATCAAGGAATGACTGTCTAACTTCATTGGAATACATTTACTGGATAACAAGCTAGGGAATGGAAAATGTTTGCCAAATAAAAAGCGTCCCACTGGTATTATTTTTTTTGCAACAGCTTCATGAGCGATTGGAATTTTTTTGGCAATGGGCATTCGACTTTTTGGAAAAATTTGCTCTCGAGGCACGACAAATGGATCGGTAGGTATTGCATACTCCAATGGTTCTCGAAATGCGGTGTTTTCAGAAATTTTTTTGTAACATTTATGTGGTTCGAAGCGTACAAATTTTCTCCGATTATTCCTATTCCACACTCATGGGCATGCAGGCGGATTTGATGTTGCCTTAGGAAATGTGTGGTTGCTCGCCAATATTCGTAGGGGCCGACATTTTCGACGAATTGGAAATTGGTGCATGATTTTTTACCGGTTTTATGGGAAATTACCATGGTACCGTTGGAAAAATGTTTTGCGATGGGAAGGTCGCAGACGATTACTTTCCCAACCGCTGTGGGGAAAGTTAGCAAGTCAAATGTGAATGTAAAAAGTTGGGAACCGTAGAAATTTCGCAATTCGGCGACCGATTTTTTCGTTTTTGTGATCAGAAATATTCCCGAGAGCTTACCATCAAGCACAAAAACTTCGTTCGGAGAAATTATTCCGAGGCCTGCGCATTGTCTTTTGGAAACACGCAAGTGTTCCATGATCCTTTCGGAAAGAATATTTGGTGGTTTATCGATTGCCAAAAAATCATCCCGATTTTCCAAAATTTTTATTTTTGCATTGGTTTCGCAGATTGTATTGGGGGGAAACCCGATAAAATTTCGTTCCATTGGCGACTACTATGCGTTTAGGGCAGACCTGATTATTTCTTCCGTCGAAGCATCATTGCCAAGCCGTTCGATGGATTGGCGAATTGCCCGTTCCGCATCGGCCGTCTTATAGCCCAACGACAGGAGAGCGGACATAGCGTCGCTAATGTTGCTCGATTGGGCGGAAGATTTTCTGCCCGCTGGAATGATGGATTTCGCTGCGATGGCGGAAACATCTTTGTCGGACAGCTCCATGATTATTCTTTCCGCAGATTTTTTGCCGATGCCGTGGCATTTGGCTAAAACATCAGCATTTCGCGTTGAAATGGCATCCTTGAGCACCGTCAGGGATAGTTTGCTCATAATATTTAGGGCTGTTCGCGGGCCGATTCCCGAGACTTTTTCGACGATCAGCTTGAAAAAGTCCCGTTCCTCGGCCCTTAGGAATCCATATAATTCCTGCCTATCCTCCCGATAGACCGGGTAGATTTGTAACTTCACAGATTCGCCGAGGGCTGGCAACTGGCAGCTAACGGTCAAAGGGATATTTACTAAATATCCAATACCTCCGATTTCTACCGTTGCCGATGTGGCTTCGGATCCCACGAGCGTACCTGCGAGAGAAACTATCACAGTTCACATTCATAAATAATTCTTTCCCGAATACAAGCCTGCTTTCGGTTTTCCTTCCGGCTATGCGTCCAGCAACCGGGCAACGGCGATCCCCTTCTCAACCTATAATCTTCTTCTCAAGATCTGGTATAATATTTCGAATTTGTTGTAAAAATGCATTTTGCCTATCACGATTTCTATTGAATGACCCTGCTATCGATTCATCTATAATCGCCGTCCTAGATAACATATCAATCCTACTGCGTGCTAAGGCTTGACATATTTTGCTCATTACACTTGACGATGTCCTATTTTGTATATCCTTTAGCATGCTCACGACTTCTCCCATAGTATGTTTGAAAGTTTCTTTTCTTTGTCTAAGATTGACTTCTCTTTGTCTAAGATCGTCTTCTGTAGGTTTGGAGTCTCCCGTAGATTTGGAGTTTCCAAAAAACCCAAAAAACCAAGAGGACCCTCCAGTATTTTGCCCAGAGCTTCCTGGTGATTTCAATTGATCAAGGGCTCGTCTAAAATTAGAATGTTCAAGTCCGCTGGCAAAATCTGTCAGTATATCTCCTAACAACAACTCATTATTGCCGCTTTTTTCCAAAAGACAATCCCGAACACTACTCCCACTATCCTTCTTCGTTAACTCGCCAAATGTATTCCATGCTTCCGCTAGATTATATGCTAATTGCTCTATGGAAGCTAGTGACCGTGTGATATCCGTCACAGCATTTTCGAAAGATTTTTCTTCCTTCGAAAGATTCTCCTCACCCTTGTTGAGTTCAAGTTGTGATAGTGGTTGCGTCTTTTGCACCACTACTGGTGCTGCTCTCCTCACAGCTGACATCGCCGGCACCGGCCGGTCGGTTTCTTTCTGGGCCTGATCGGCTTGCTTCTGGGCCTGATCGGCTTGCTTCTGGGCCTGATCGCGTTCGGCTTTTCTCTTGGCCTCTGCGGCTTTTTGGGCCTCTGCGGCTTTTTGGGCCTCTGCGAGTTCTCTCTTGGCCTTGGCCTCTGCGAGTTCTCTCTTGGCCTTGGCCTCTGCGGCTTTTTGGGCCTCTGCGAGTTCTCTCTTGGCCGTTTCGAGGGCGGCTTCTTTCGTTTTGAGGTCGCTCTGGGCCGCAATGAATTTGGAATTTATCTCTTCTAATCTCTTCTGGATTTCGTCGATGTCGCTCTCGACCGGGTTGACGTCCTCTTTGGTCTGATTAAGGATAAGGAGGTGGTTTATTTTATCCTGAATCTGTTGTATGTTATCATTGAGTTCTCTCTTGGCCGTTTCGAGGGCGGCTTCTTTCGTTTTGAGGTCGCTCTGGGCCGTTTCGAGGTCGCTCTGGGCCGTTTCGAGGTCGGCTGATATGACTGAAGTGTTTCTTCCGCGATTTACGGAGGCTCTTTCCCTGTGACTTTTTTGAAGTCGTTGTTCAAGTCCATATTCCAATTGGTACTCTTCAACTTTTTTTCGGGCCGCTGCAACTTGCTCGGTAAGGCTCTTGGTTCGTTCGACAAGTTCTTTGGTTTGATCCAAGGACCTATTGTATGCACATACTTTCCTATCGAAGTCGTTATAGGTCGTACTTAATTCCTCTACTCCCGCATTGAAGGCTTCAGCTTTGTCCCGGGCCGTTGTGTAGGTTGTCCAGGCCGCATCGAGGGCGGCTTCAGCTTCACTTTTGGCCGTTGCGAGGGCGTTCCAGGCCGCATCGAGGGCGGCTTCTTGCTCTGCGAGGGCATCATTGGCCGCATTGAAGGCGGCTTTAGCTTCATTTTGGGCCGCATCGTGGGGGGTTTGGAACGTTGCGAGGTCGATTGTTCGCGTGTAAATCTGCTGCCAGGCCGCATTGATGGCGTCCCAGACCTCTGTGAAGGCGGTTTCGACTTGCTGGGTGGCCCCTGTGAAGGCGATTGCGGCTTGCTGGGTGGCCTCTGTGAAGGTGTTCCGAGCTGCGGTCATTGCGAGGATGGCATCGGCCACATTGAGGTTGGCTGTGAGGTCGGTTGCTTTCGTCGCGAGGGCATCATTGGCCGCATTGAGGGCGTCCCGGGCCACATTGAGGTTGACTGCGAGGTCGGTTGCTTTCTTCATGAGGGCGTTCCGAGCTGTGGTCATTTCGAGGATGGCATTGGCCACATTGATGGCGGCTTCAGCTTCACTTTTGGCCGTTGCGAGGGCGTTGAAGTTGTCTTCAGCTTCGTTTCGGGCCGTTGTGAGGTCGCTCTGGGCCTTTTCGAGGGCGGCTTCTTGCTCTATAAGGGCGTTCCAGGCCGCATCGAGGGCGGCTCTAGTTTCACTTTTGGCCGTTTCGATGGCGTTCCAGGCCTTTTCGAGGGCGGCTTCTTGCTCTGCGATGGCGCTCCAGTCCGCATCGGGGATGTCGAAGTTGTCTTCAGCTTCACTTTTGGCCGTTTTGAGGGCGTTCCAGGCTGTTGTGAAGGCGGTTTCTTGCTTTGCGATGGCGTTCCAGGACGCATCGAAGGCGGCTTTTTGCTCTGCGAGGGCGCTCCAGGCTGTTGCGACTTGCTGGATAAGGCTCTTGGTTTGTTCGGTAAGTCCGGTAAGGACTGCGGCTTTTCTCTCGGCCTCTGCGGCTTCGGCTGTTTTCGCTGTGAGGGCGCTGGTAAGTTCTGCGGCTCTCTGGTTGGCCTTTGTAAGTTCTGTTCTAACCGTTTCGGTTTCTCCCTTGGCCGTTGTGAGTTCTGTTCTAACCGCTTCGGCTTGCTTCTGGGCATCTGCGGCTTCTCCCTTGGCCGCTTCGGCTTCGGCTGTTTTCGCTGCGAGGGCGGTATTGGCCGCTTCGGCTTCTTTCTGGGCCTTTTCGGTTTGCTTCTTGGCATCTGCGGCTTCTCCCTGGGCCTTTTCGCGTTCGGTATTGGCCGTTGTGAGGGCGGCTGCTTTCTTTTCGAGTTCGGCTGCTTTCGTTGCGAGGGCGGTATTGGCATCTTCGGCTCTCTGGGTGGCCTGATCGCGTTCGCTCTGGGCCGTTGTAAGTTGTCCAGTAAGTTCTTCGGCTCTCTGGTTGGCCGCTGCGGCTTCTCCCTTGGCCGCTTCGGTTTCTTTCTGGGCCGCTGCGAGGGCGTTCTGGACCTCTTCGAGTTGCCGCCGAAGGTCTGCGGCTTGCTGGATGGCCGTATTGCGTTCGTTACTAGCCTCTTCGAGTTGCGCGGTCAATCTTTCGGTTGTGTCCGCAAATTCTACGTTTTTTTCGGTAAGGTCGGCAACATTTCTTTTAGCTTCTTCTAGAGCATTTCGATTCCACCGTTCTTTCAGGTACAACACGCACATAGTTATCACAGTTACTACGACACCTACTACAATCAATGCAACCCCCACCGGATTTAATAAAACCCTTGATATAACAGTTGACGTTACTTCAACAG
>JAITAS010000019.1 GCA_031284015.1 Puniceicoccales bacterium
GCTGCACATTAGTACACTATTCATAACCATAAGTAGGTACCAGTGCGTAAAGGCTTTGTAAATATTCAAACTTTTTTACTAGCATTTAAATATTTTTACAAGGGCTATATACCCATCACTCACATCTAACATTTTTTATACCCCCCAACTTATTTATTTTTTGGGATGAAATTTTTGTCCATATTTTGTCCATGGACTTTTCTTGGTGCTCTGTTTTGCATTTTCCTAATCCCACGCAATCCCTGAGTTTATCAATCTTACGTTTTGGTGCCAGAGGGCAGATTTGAACTGCCGACCAAAGGCTTATGAGTCCTCTGCTCTGCCACTGAGCTACTCTGGCATAGAATAGAAAAACATCAAGCACAAGGGGTACCTTTTGTCAAGCGCCTTATTTAGAGAGTTCGTCGTATAAGAGTATAAGAGAAAGTTTAAGCCATATACGTAGGAAAGCAAATTCAAAGCAAAAAAACAAAGGGCACAAGAAAAATAAATGCAAAGAGCATAGCCGAAATTGGGATAATTTCAGAGAAAAGGATAAGGGGCAAATGATTATAAAATCTGCCAACATGAGACAAATTGGAAGATGCCACGTGGGCTTGAAAAATGTGTTAAGAGAACTAATGGTGTGTACCTATAGCAGTATATATTTTGCGATAGATGCTATGGTAATACAATGGGAAATTTCTCCTGTCGCCACTGCCCTCATAAGGTTCTGTTTTGTCATTAGGGAGGTCGTCAGATCCTCGAATTCATCGAAATGGGTATCTTTTTTCTTTGTACAATTTTTAATCAACACGACACTAAGGACATTCGTTTGTATTGCTGGATTAGGGTATAATGTTGCAATTATCTTGGCAGAATCTCCACAAAAGCCCGTTTCTTCTTCCAGTTCCCGTTGGGCGGCTTCAATTACATTTTCTCCCTGCTCCATTATGCCTCCTGGTAATTCCAGTGACAATTTGTGTGACCCAAAGCGATATTGATAAACCATAACAATTTGATTAGTCGATGTTTCAGCAACTACCTGTACCCAATTGTTGCAATCAATTATGTAAAAATCACCAGATTTATTATTGGATAAGTTTTTTAACTTGCAACGAGCAACACTAAAAATTTCATATTCCGCCAATGTTTCTTTCGATAGTTGTTCCCATAGGGCTGGTTGATTTTCATTAGTCTCTAGCATTTTGATGAAAATGTACAAATTTATCACCTTTTCAAGGTTTCGTTGTTGCAATATTGGAATGATAGCGTAGAATGGCTCATTGTGCAAAAGGTGAAAACATTGTCCGATATTTCTTGCAGAGGCAAGAGGGTTTTTGTTCGCGTTGATTTTAACGTACCGATAGATGATAGGGGAAATGTTTTAGATGATTCTAGGATCGTTGCAGCATTGCCAACCATACGGTACCTAATACAAAATAGCGCGAGGATAATTTTGGCTAGTCATTTAGGACGCCCAAAGGGAGAAATGGTTGCCAAATATTCATTGCGTAACGTTGCTTCCGTACTGGCAAAATATATTGGACAGCCCGTATTGTTCCTTACCGACTGTGTGGGAGAAGAAGTTCTGGCTGAGGTCACAAAAATGATAGAAGGAAGGGTGATCCTATTGGAAAACTTAAGATTTCACAAGGAAGAAACCGCCAATGACGAAGAATTTTCTAAACAACTTGCCTCATTGGCCGACATTTATGTCAATGATGCTTTTGGCTCAGCCCACAGAGCACATGCGTCAACGGAAGGAATAACTCGGTTTGTACAAGAGAGTGTTGCTGGATTCCTTATGGAAAAAGAATTGCAGTTTCTGGGAACAAAAATTGCTGAAGCCAAACATCCTTTTCTGGTCATACTAGGAGGAGCAAAAGTTAGCGATAAGATCAAAGTTATCGATAATCTTTTAAAAAAAGCAGATACCATGTTGATAGGAGGTGCAATGGCATACACTTTCCTCGCAGCCAATGGAAATGCAACGGGAAGTAGCATGGTCGAAATGGATAATATTCAAACGGCAAAAAATGCCATCCAAAAAGCAAAAGAAACAGAAATAAAATTGTTGCTCCCCATAGATCATGTCGTTACATCCACTCTAAATACGAAAACAAATACAATAGATTCAACATCCTACGCCGAATTGGACATTCCAGATGGTAAAATTGGTGTAGATATAGGTCCCCAGACAATCGAATTGTTTGGAAAAGAAATCAAGGCAGCTAGCACAATTTTATGGAATGGACCAATGGGAGTTTTTGAAATACAACAATCTTCCATAGGAACATTTACCATCGCCAAGCTGGTAGCAGAATCAAATGCAATGTCGATTATTGGTGGCGGAGATTCCGCAAAGGCCATAAAAGAAAGTGGATATGCGGATAAGGTATCTTTTGTTAGCACTGGTGGAGGAGCAAGCCTAGAATTTTTAGGAGGGGATGTTCTTCCTGGTGTTGAAGCACTGATGAAATAATATTTGGACATGGTCTATGACAAAAAATAAAAGATATCTTGTGGCAGGAAATTGGAAAATGAACGTGCCAAGTTCAGATGCAGAACGTTTGGTCTCTGAGATCAATGATGAGATAGCAAATATAACCAGAGTTGATGTTTTAATATGCCCTCCATTTACATCTATCCAGGCAGCAAAAAATGCAATTAACAGGGTTAACCATATCCTTCTAGGGGCCCAAAATTTTTATCCGGAAAAAAATGGAGCATACACAGGTGAGGTTTCTGCCATTATGTTGCGGGAACTTGGAGTTTCCTACGTCATCATCGGTCACAGCGAACGAAGGATATATTTCAACGAAGATGATCAATTTATAAATAAAAAAGTAAAATGTGCCCTGGGCAGTAACCTAATCCCAATTCTTTGCGTAGGAGAAACAATCATTCAACGTAGGGAAGGCAAAGAGTTAAGTGTCATTGAGTCACAATTGAAAAATGGGTTAAAAGACATTTCCATCCGTGAGGCAGAAAAGCTCACTATAGCATATGAGCCGGTATGGGCAATCGGAACGGGAGAAACTGCAACCCCAAAGATTGCGCAGGAAATGCACGCATTTATTAGAAATCTTTTGAAAGAAATCTTTAATGCAAAAGTAGCAAATGTCATTAGAATTTTGTATGGTGGATCGATGAAAACCGATAATGCTGAAGAATTGCTCAAAGAACATGACATCGATGGCGGACTTATTGGGGGAGCATCCCTGAAAGCCTCTTCTTTTTGTGAAATCATTAGAATAGCCTATGCTCTATCACGTTAGATAAAAACTATGCAAATAGCGAACTAATGGCGGAACTAAAATTTCGAAACCGAAATCTCGCCAATCCCAAGAATATACCAAATCCAAAAACAAATAGCCACCGCAACTGTCATCGGAAATTTCAAAAATTCCTTCGATAACATTCTACCTCAACTGCGCCCTTCCTCAACTGTTTTCTTTACTGTTAACTTTTTCCTCTAACCCTCTAACTTCGCTTTCGCGTAACACATATAAACCATTTCCAATAAAAATCTAATTGCCCCAAAGTCTCTTTTTATGCCTATTAGCTTTCGAACGTTTGCTACGTTTGTGCTTATTCATTTTAAGACGACGCTTTTTTTTCAAATTTCCCATATTAAACAACGGATTATCTAGTTTAGGCTTACGATTAAAAATATGCTATGCAAGTAAAGAACTTTTTTAAAATTTTTGTCTTTACAGGAATACATTTGGCACATATAAGGGACACATGCAAACGCTAGTGGGGGAAAAGGCTCCAAAATTTTCAGCGACGGCTGTGGTGGATGGTTGCAGTATCGTACAAAGTTTCTCGTTGGAACAGTTTTTGGGTAAAAGATATGTTGCTTTATTTTTTTATCCAAAAGATTTTACGTTTGTTTGTCCTACCGAAATTTGGGCATTTCAGGAAAAGCTGCAAGAGTTTGAGAGAAGAAATGTCGCATTGATAGGATGCTCGACAGATTCGGAATTTTCACATTTCACATGGCTCGAAACACCTCGCGAAAGAGGAGGAATTCAGGGCGTTACATTTCCAATTATTTCCGACATTAATAAAACTATCGCCAATGAATATGGTGTTTTAGCCGGCTGCACCGAGGACGATGATGGTGTCACAAAAATTACTGGTGAACTTGTTGCCTACAGGGGGCTGTTTTTAATAGATAAAAGTGGTATTGTGCAACATTGTGTAATCAATAATATGCCACTCGGGCGCAATGTTGATGAAGTATTGCGCATTGTCGATGCCCTTCAGCATTTTGAAAAATTTGGAGAAGTTTGTCCGGCTAATTGGCATAGCGGTCAAAAATCTATGAAACCAACTCGGGATGGGTTAAAAGAGTTTTTCAAGTAAGATTGCATGCCGTTAAGATTTTCAGCAGTAAAAACTTCGACACTTTACCCCCCGAAAGACAATATATTTCCTCTTTTTGATTCGGAGAGTTTTTCATTGGAGGAATCGGACATATTGTGTATAGCGACAAAGTGTTTGGCGATACACCAGGGCAGGTGTATTAAAATTGGAACGGTTGATAAAAAACAGCTAATTCGCGATGAAGCCGATTGGTTGTTGAATGAAAACTGTCCGCTTACAATAAAAGATGGCATTGTGATACCCTTTTCAGGGATCGATGAAAGCAATGGGAATGGATATTACATTTTGTGGCCGCAAAATGTTACTAAATTACTGGCTGACATTCATAAATATCTATGTGAAAAATTTACCGTAAAAAATTTAGGAATTATGTCCATTGATAGCAAAATTGTACCTTTTCGTCGGGGAACGGTTGGGGCCGCCCAAGATATTTTCGGATTTAATCCGATTAAAGATTACAAAGGTAAGGTTGATCTCTTTGGACGCGAGTTGAAACTAACATCGGTGAACATAGCAGATTCGCTGGCATCGGTGGCATGTTATCTCATGGGGGAAGGCGACGAATGTTGTCCACTTATTACCATTCGTGGAGCAGAAAATGTCGAATTTGGAAGAAAGTTTTTCATGAAAAATATGCAACTTGCAAAAGAAGATGACATGTTCGGGAACATCCTAAATTTCCACAATCGAATGAACTAACAGACCAGAATTGTCCTAAGGTCTACCGCATGGATTGATGCAACTGGATTTTTTGTGAAGCACACAGCTGAAGGTCCGACTTAAATCATCCAATTGGTTGATTGGAGAATGGTTTCAAAAACGTAATTAGAGGTTATTAGAGCGTGCCGTCAAATTAACCGGCAAAAAGGGAGATAGAGCGGATGTGAAGGGCTGAGACAAAGGAACTGATATTTTTAAAGTATCGAGTAGAAAGGGAGCGCCATTCTTTCACTCGCAGG
>JAITAS010000050.1 GCA_031284015.1 Puniceicoccales bacterium
AAACTCCAGTAGATCTGCCTCTCGAAATTTTCTTAGGCGTCCAAGTTTTATGGATTTTAGCTCGGGATATTGTTTGGTTGATATCCAACCTTGCAGCGTTCGGGGATTTATCCCAAGAATTTCTGCTGCTTCCTTGACATCTAACAAATTTTTGTTACAATTTTTTGCTGTTCGCTGCGCATTAGTACACTATTCATAACCATAAGTAGGCACCAGTGTGTAAAAAAATCGTAAACACCCAAGGTTTTTTTGAAGAATATTTAAAATATTTTAATATTCCTTCGGTTTTTCTGGTTTTTTGAAAACCTCTTTAGCTTTCCTAAATCTTTTTTGGAATCTTTTTTGGAATCTTTTTTGGAATCTTTTTTGGAATCTTTTTTGGAATCTTTTTTGGAATCTTTTTTGGAATCTTTTTTGGAAAACAGTTTTTTGGCAATAATTTGGCAATGAACTTTCTCTGATACCTCATTTTACACTTCCCCTATTGCCCACAACGCCTGCGTTTATGCGATTTTTGCCATTGGCTAATAAATTATGGATCGTGGTCGGGGTGACTGGATTTGAACCAGCGACATCTACGTCCCGAACGTAGCGCTCTGCCAGTCTGAGCTACACCCCGTAATGAATGAAACAATAAACACTTGCATCAGATAAGAATTTTCAACCCTTGCAAGTCGAATGTTTAAGTTTAAACGAAATTCTTCACCAAGAAGTACAAGGTCGAAAGTTATCCATCTTTAATTCCAGCATAAACAATATATATGGTGCTCGTAATTATTACCAGTGAACCACATATGGTATTTTTACTGGGAATTTCGTTGAATAAAAAAAATCCAACCCCCACGGCCAAAATTAGTTCCAAATACCGAAATGGTGCCACCATGGATACGTTCACTTTCTCAAACGCTTTTAAAATGCAATACAAGAGTAAATTTGCCCCACCTCCCAACATTATAAACAGTACAATATCTCGTAGGGATGGTAAGATCCACGCATGCAATGCAAATGGGAGGGAAAAAATAAATGTTATAATTGCCGTGTAAAATACCATCTGAAAAACACCCTCATCGCCAACAAATTTTTTGTTAACGATGTCAAGGGCAGCAAATAACATAGACGACAATAATAATAGAATAGCCGCAAGTGTTGAAAATCCTTCATTGGTTGGCTCGAATATGCAGTAGACCCCTACAAATCCAATAATCGTAGCAACAACACTATCACGCCTAATTTTTTCCTTCAAAAATATGCGCGCAAAAACGAGTATGAATAGGGGAATGGCAAAATTCAAAGACATTACCGTAGCAATTGGCAATTTGTGCAATCCTTGACAATATAATGACATCGCAAGCAATAGGAAAATCGCACGAATAATGTGCAATTTTGGCATACGCATAAACATACCCTTGATGTTTTTTCCTCTAACACCAAATAAAGCCAAAAACAATGTGGCAAAACCGTACCTCAAACAAACAATTTGCCCAAGGGAATATCCGGTTCCTAAAAACTTCATTATAGTATCGTTGGCAACTCCAATGACCATACTTAACAGAAACCAAGTTATCCCACAAAGGTAATTTATTCCTTTCTTACCTACATGCATTGCCAAGAAACATCGCAATGCCTGTCGCCAAGTCAATGGATTTTTTAACATTTAATAACAAAAGCTTTTTTGAAGAAGGAAGTTTTTATGGTCCATCATCTAGCAGATTTTTCAATCATGGACAAAAATTCGCGGTTACTTGCATATTGAGACAGCCTATTTACCAATGTTTCCGTAGCTTTTTCCGTCTCCATACTTGCAAAAGCTCGTCTTAAAAAATTTATATTTTCTAATAATTGTGACGAAGTTAATAGTTCTTCATGGCGAGTTCCTGAAGTTAATAAATCAATAGCTGGCCAGATGCGCATTTCAGCTAATTTTTTGTTGAGAACGATTTCTAAATTTCCAGTTCCCTTCAGTTCTTGAAAAATTAAATCATCCATTTTGCTCCCCGTTTCAATCAATGCGGTGACAATAACCGTTAGACTACCCTCGTTTTCCACATCGCGTGCTAATGCAAACATTTTTCTAGGCATTTCCATTGTCCTCGAATCAACGCCACCAGTTAATGTTCGTCCACTGTTATTAATCGCATTATGTGCACGGGTTAATCGTGTGATAGAATCCAGAAATAACACCACATCACGTCCACTTTCTGCCAAATTACGTGCTCGCTCACCAGCTAAGTGTGCAATACGTACATGATTTTTAATGTCTTGGTCATTGGATGAAGCGTAGATTTCAGCATCAACGGAACGTTTAAAATCGGTGATCTCTTCGGGACGCTCGTCGATTAATGCGACAATTATTGCAATTTTTGGGAAATTTTTTGAAATACTTTGGGAAATGTCGTGCAACAATAAAGTTTTTCCCGACCTTGGTGGGGCAACAATTATGCCGCGCTGACCTTTCCCGATGGGACAAAACATGTCTACTATCCTTACGGACAATGGACATCCCGGGTATTCTAAAGTAATTGGTACACGTGGCTGAATTGGAATTGATCTGCCAAATGGAATGCACCGATGTCTTTCCGCAGGAACCATATCATCTATCTTTTCAACCGATATGACCTTTGGGTTTGGAAAATTTGTACGTCGCTGTATTACGGCACAAATCTTCTGCCCACGCCGAAGGTGATATTCTTTTAGCATATCTAACCCAACGTAGGGATTGGCAATATCCTCTCGTCCATCGTTACCCAAAGCGATCAATTGTCCATGGCGTTCACATTCCGACAGTTCTAATATTCCCACGTATCGCTCTTGACCATCGGGCAAACCTTTGCCATTTTCATAAACCATCATATTCAAATATTCCTTATCTAAACCTATTGTCACACCAATAGCAAGACTTTATGATCGGCAAACCTTATCCAACGATTCAAAATTTTGATGAATTTGGGATTTTAGTTTTTCAATAAAATATTATCAACTTTTCCCATGAAAACCACAGTGGCCATACCAGCTAGATTGGGATCTACGAGATTTCCCCGGAAAGTATTAGCTGATCTGTGTGGAAAACCGATGATTCAGCATGTTTATGAAAAAGTCAAACAAGCAAATGTTGCAGACGATATCTATGTGTTGGTTGATGCAACCGAGGTAGAAAATGTCGTTCGTTCATTCGGGGGAAAATCGATAATGACATCGCCGGAATGCTATTGTGGAACAGATAGGATTGTCTCCGTTTTGGACCGGCTGCAAACTGATCTTATAATAAATGTTCAAGGCGATGAACCGTTACTAGACCCTGAATCATTGATTGCAATACACGAACGAGCAAAAATCAGTCAAGCAGACATTATTACTCCCATTTTTAAAATTACCGATCCGGCAGATATTGAGGATCCATCACGTGTAAAGGTTGCGGTTTGTCAAAATGGGAAGGCATTATACTTTTCACGTAGCCCTATTCCTTTCGTCCGTGGCATTGAAAAATCTAAGTGGTTGACCCATTGCCCATTTTGGGGTCATATAGGGGTATATGGATATAGGCGTGCGGTATTGGAAAACTATAAAAACTTATATGCCAGCTCTCTGGAAACTGCCGAATCATTGGAACAGTTAAAATTTCTCGCCAATGGATATGCTATCGATACCGTAATTACCGAATTGCCAACCATAGGAATTGATACTCCGGAAGATTTAGAAAAAGCAACGATATGGCTCAGCTCGCGGGAAAAAAAGAATTCCATTTTTAATAGCTAGGAGTACTTTGTCCATCGTCATACTATTGGTAGGGATTTTACCACAGAAACCTAAGGTTTTGTAAAAAAAAGTAAAGAGGGTAGCATTTTCTACCTATTATGGTAAAATCTCAGGTTTTACATTAGCATCGCTGCGCTTTTTGGGCAAAATATATTTTTGTTGCAAAATTTTTTCTTTGTGGTACTCCGTATGTCAATTATGACTAAAAAAGATCGTTCACACTGGTGGATAGTGTTGTTGTTTGTTATCAGCCTTAGGTCTTCCTGTTTCGCTCTAAACATAGAGGACACTTTTATTGTGCTTGCTAATAAACACGTCCCATTATTCATAAGCGAAGGGACAAATTTTGAATACGAAGCTGGTTCACATGGTACCAATTGCTGCAGCTTGGACACCGTATTACCACCTGGAACGCTTATAAAAGTACTCGATGAAGAAAAAAATAATACTGTACATGCTTTTTGCAAAGTAAGCGAAAGTTGTTCATTTGACGGATTCATTCATGTCAAATTTTTTGAGCATTCCATGCAAACTATTGATGGTTCATTGTTTGACTCAAAGGTCCCATATCGTATGGTGCCGAATTTCCAAGAAGTGTGCAGAATGTTGGATTTCTATAGAAACGCGAACATTCCATTTTCCTGGGGTTGCAATAATTTGGATGAAGTAGATTTGGAAGATTTATATACTTTTGTGTGCAAAAATAGCAATGGCCAAGAAAATATCGCGTATAGATGTGTTGGTTTTGATTGTTCCGGTATCTTACATAGTATTTCATCATGGGTATTACCACACTCTACGGAACAGTTATATAATTTTTCCAAGGGAAAATGTCTCTATGAGTTGAATGAAAAAACATCGGATGATGAATTACTCAAAGCATTAGAATCCATGAAGGATACGGATTTCGTCGTGTGTCCACGGGTCCACGTAATTATTTCCTTGCACGGCGGTTTTATTGAAGCTAAGGGGCGCAATTACGGCATAGTATATACGGATGCAGACCATGCCCTGGAAAGATTAAAAAATCTAGCCAAAGGAGGTATAATTCGTGTTATTCGGTGGCATCCGGAGTTGTTGTCCCAAGGTTTAGAACCATAGTATTTGTTTAATCTTTGCTTTGGCAAAGGGATACAAATTAGACACAATAAATATTTGGTCGGCATATTTAGCTAACTAGCTTTGTAATTAGTAGTGAGTGTAGATACTCTAAAATTTAATGGAAAAATTTTTCCAAAAAAGATATAAGAAGATATAATTTTAGGCGAATTTCAAAATAAATGAGGTAAGCGTGAGCAGCACAGATGGCAGAATAGGCGGAGTGGAAAGGGAAAGTGTTTGTCTGAAGATCTGAAGAAATTTTTAAATCTCCCGACCACGATTTCCATAGTAGACCGGTTTCTAAGGAATCTTTTTTCCTGAGAGTTTGGAACCATACTTGGGCGATGCTTGCAATTGACTGTGTGTCCTTTTTTGCCAAAAAATCTTGAAGGGTGGCGGAAACATATCTGCCATCACCGATCACTGTCCCTATGCAGCCCGCAAGCACCCCTTCAGCACAGGAAACGCCATGTAAATTTCATGGCTTCAAGGAAAATTTCACAAATTTTTAGGATACATTCGGGACAAGGTTGCAATTTTAACCCGAATGTTGTGGAAGCCAACAAATGGTCTTTATTTTTGAATGTTTCGTAGTTTCGATAGCGTATATTTTTACATATGGGAAGTATACTCATTTCACTTAACAAAGGCGCGCTGAAGAGCGAAAAAGAAGGAAGGAGAAGTTGGCAAAATATAGCAAAGCATCTTTTTTAGACGAGCCCAGAATTTCTCAATGGGGTTTAGGTCTGAGAATAAGGAGGAAGGTAAAGGAGGGAACAGCCGGCGGCGGCAACGAGTTCCGTCGTTCTCCGATGATTGTGAAATGATGCATTGTCCATGACTACCACCTGCCCTGGGATCAAGGCTGGCCCCAAAAATTGATCCACCCAGGCGTTGAAAAATTCAGTGTCCATTGTGTCTTTGTAGGCGCATTCCGCTATGCTCTTTCCGTTGACGTATCCGGCCACGATGTTTGTTCGGCAAAACTTCCTCCCCATCTCCGCCCGTGCTCTTCGTCTATGCCGCTTTCGTCCACATACACTATGTTCTCTTTTTTGTGGACAGATATTGCCCTTTCATGGTCCGCACGCTGTCTCTCATCCCGTTCTTTATAGGCCCTTGTCTTTTCCTTGCCTTCCTCCCCAAAGGAGCTCGGTTGAGGTTCCCCTTTTCCCTCAGTAACTTTTTCCACCTGCTTATAGTCCTGGTACCTACGCCAAACACCTTACTGGTCTCTTTTACTCC
>JAITAS010000030.1 GCA_031284015.1 Puniceicoccales bacterium
CTATTCGACATGGCATTCACAACAACGAAGAAGGCCATGGCATCGGATGTCAACAACCCGGAGTACCACATCATCAGTGGGGCACTGTTCGGGGGGTCCATCGGGGCACTGGGGGGCATCCTGTCAGAATCCGCATCCTTCGCTCGTTTCAAGATCCTCCATGGGGACCAGGGAGCCATGGATTATCCCTTATTCCGTGCATCGGACACCGCGCGACGGAAGCTGTGGAGTGGGGGATACGGTGACCTGACCGCTGCAGCGCAACTGACATACTCCGCTGCCATCGGGGAACAGGTGGATGCGTACTTGGCTGGCAATTTGGACGCGTCCCAGTATCGCCGGTTTGACATAGGGAATGAAATGGCAAAGGCACATGCCATCGGGAAGTACCTGGGAACTCCCATCAACATCGGGGCGAAGGCGATCAACTGGATGAAGGGTAAGTTTTCCAATCAGATGGTGTTGCTCACCAGCGACCTCGATACCCTACAGGTGGCGGGCATGAAGATCTTTCCAACGAGCACCTACGAGTCCCGCCTGGCATCGGATGTGGGGACCAACGAACCGCTAGTGACCGCGGTGGCTCGCCAAAACGCACAGGCGGAACGGTCCATCTTCCTGGCATTCAAGGATAGGTGGCAAGGGGCGAAGAATGATGGCATGTCCAAGGACATTTACAACGGTAGACTATTCGATGCCCTGGGTAGCAAAGCAGCCTATGAAAACGAGACAAACACTGCCATCCGGAAAGCGGCGGATACCATCCGTACTGCCATGGACGATGCTGCCAGGGAGCTCCACGCGGTCGGGGGGTTTCAGTGGCAGAAGGATGCCAGGGAGGCATACCACGCCACCAGGGACCACGTTGCCGCTATGGCAAAAAAGTTACGGCCAGAGAATACCGAATCGGCAAAAGTATTACATGACTCCCTAACACTTGCAACGGAAAAGTACAAGTACTCCCTATCCCCTGAAAGTTTGGTGGATGCTGCGGAACGGATGGGGGCTACTTTCCTCGCCACCCGGACGGGTCAAAAATTCAGGCAGACCGGGAAAGGGAAAAGATTCCAGAAAGTTAAAAACTTTTTAAGAAAACCAAAAAACCAAAGAAATATTAAAATATTTTAAATATATTTTAAAAATTCTTGGATGTTTTTACATACTAGCATCTTTTAGTGCCAATGGTTGAAAATTAATCTTAGTTTTGATTTGAAGTGTTATCATAAATTCGCACTGTGGGATGAGTGAAAATTGTCCATAGTGCATCGTTTATGCAGGTCGTTCTTTTATTGTGTTTATGCCCATGTCACACTAGCTGTTTGGACACGGGATGTGAGCCACAATCTCCATTTACTATCCCCATAAGTGACTTTATATTGCCAGTTTTTAACATGGAAGGCCAAAAGACATGGGAGATTTGTGGGCATTTAGCAAAAATAATCGAAGACAACCTGCTGTTGGCCAAAAGTATTAACTTACATTGTTTTACCGAAGAAGAAAATTCCCAGGAAGCTTTTTGTGTCGTTAGTGACTCCGTATTTGTTGTTCAAAAAACAAATTCAGTACTGGGAAATTCTAAAATTAAAATTTTTGGTCAAAATTTTTACGCGTCTGCCCATACTTGGGAATTTTTAGGCAATGAGAAAAAAATCATCGCAAAAGATCATGTCAAAGTTTTCCTTGATTGCAGCTTAGAGGAATGTTTACAATAAAAACCATACTGAAATTAATAATTTTAATGCTGCCTCTGGAAATGTTTGCTTCCCCGATTCACATCACCAGTGATGCTATGGAAATTCAAACATTGAGCACCAATATGCAGATGCGTTTTTATCATAATGCCTGTGTTGACGGAGATGAGTTTTCTTTGAGTGCAAATCACATACAAATTGCCATTGTCAATGGCGCTCGACAAGTATCAAGCACACTTAACCTGTCGGTAATAGAAGAAATTCATGCCACGGGCAATGCAACTTTTGAACAGGCATCGTATGCAGGAAGGGCTAATAAAATAAGTATTTACCCTGCCAAAAAACTTATCGTATTGGAAGGAAATGCTGAAATTGAAAATGAAAAATCAGGAATAATATATGGGCAAACATTAATCCTAGATCTGGAAAATAAGAAAATTAGAAGCGAAAGTTCCGAATTTGAACGCTCGACCATCTCAATTAATGATATTTCAAAATTTAAATCAAACAACATATTGATAAAATAATAGAAGGCGATGGAAGAAAATATCAATAGATTGTTTGTGAAAAACTTGAAGAAATGTTATGGACGACGGGAAGTAATTAGTGATATTTCCATAGAAATAAATGGTGGAGAAGTGGTTGGATTGCTTGGCCCCAATGGCGCTGGTAAGACTACGACATTTCATACCGTTATGGGGTTAATCGTTGCCGATTTAGGTCAAATTTTCCTCAATCGAGAAAACATCAGCAAATTGCCAATGTATAAACGTGCTCGGAAAGGAATAGGATATCTCCCCCAGGAAAACTCCACAATTAGATCGCTGACCGTGTGGGAAAATTTGCAATGTGTGGCCGAATGTTTGGGCTTATCCCAAAAAGAACAAATCAAGGTCATAGAAGAATCATTGGCAGAAATGAAAATTTCACACCTTGCCAAACAAAAGGCTTATACTCTTAGCGGTGGAGAATGTCGAAGAGTAGAAATAGCTCGCACGTTGATGTCTAAACCAAAATTTTTTCTGATGGATGAACCATTTAACGGGGTAGACCCTATCAGCGTTAGCGCATTGCAAAACATTATCATTTCCTTAAAAGAAAAAAATATCGGTATCCTTATTACGGATCACAATGTGAGGGAAATGCTGAAAATCGTAGATCGTGCGTATTTGATATATAGCGGTAACATCCTTTGCCATGGGTCCGGTGAAACGCTATTAAAAGACCCAAATAGCAGAAAATTTTACCTCGGTGAAGATTTTAATATGTGAACTGAGTCCGCTTCTTTCCAATGTTTGAAACCTGCGCTGAAAGATTTTGCATAGCGAATTTATCAGTCTATGGCCATAGAAAATTTAAAATATTTACTTTTGTTTATTTCGTATTTTTCTATGGAAAGGTTCAATTGAGAAATTTTAATAAATAAATTTTTGCCAAAACGGTTATGCATGAGATAAAGAAGTTTTCTTCGGGAAATGTCGTAGTAATGACTTTGTCAGGAAAGTTGGCCCGTAGTGATTATGCTAACATTGTTCCATTCTTGGCAAAGCTGATAAAAAAATATGAATTGATACGAATTTTAATTGAGCTCGATAATTTTGAAGGCTGGGAAGTTTCAGCAACTCTGGATGACATTGTCTTTGTTTTTCGATATTCTGCCCACATAGAGCGGATGGCATTTCTGGTCCATGCCAAACAAAATAACCTTGCACTTTTACTCGATCGGCCATTCGGCAGGGCATTTGGTGATAACGTTAAATATTTTCATGAAAAATACAGTGAAGATGCTTGGCAATGGATATGTGATGGGGCAAAGGATGTACAAAATCACACTTTTCCCCAGGATATGCATTCCGATAAATTCGAAGGAAATGCGACTTAGTCTCATTTTTAGGAAAGATTAATTTCCATTCCCCACGACACCATTCCAATTATCCCTAATAAATGACTAGAGCGTGTCGTCAAATAAAACATTGACAAAATGAAAAAGAAGGGCAAAAGCGTGGAGCATGGACGCAAAAGCACACAGAAGGCATGACATATCAGATGAATTATGGAAAAAATGGAGAGGCTGCTACCCGGAGGTA
>JAITAS010000018.1 GCA_031284015.1 Puniceicoccales bacterium
AAAAAAAGACAAGGGCCTATAAAGAACGGGATGAGAGACAGCGTGCGGACTATGAAAGGGCAATTGGTGTATGTGGATGAAAGCGGCATAGACGAACATCTCCACAGACGAAGAGCATGTGCGGAGATGGCGAGGAAGGTATTTGGGTTCTCTCCTGTGAGGAAATTTTGCCGAACAAACATCGTGGCCGGATACGTCAACGGAAAGAGCATAGCGGAATGCACCTACAAAGGCACAATGGACACTGAATTTTTCAATGCCTGGGTGGAACAATTTTTGGGACCAGCCTCGATCCCAGGGCAGATAGAGGTTATGGACAATGCATCATTTCACAAGCATCGGAGATCGACGGAACTCGTTGCCGCCGCTGGCTGTTCCCTCCTTTACATTCCTCCCTATTCCCCATTGAGAAATTCTGGGTTCATCTAAAAAAGATGCTTTGCTATATTTTGCCAACTTCTCCTTCCTTCTTTTCCGCTCTTCAGTGCGCCTTTGTTAAGTGAAATGAGTATAGCTCCAGCAGCGAATAGAACAGCTATTCGTACATTCATCGTCACACACGATTTCCTTGACCATTGTTTTGAGAGTCAAAAGTTGCGATAAGATGGGCCAATATTTTTAGGAAAAGGGAAAGAAATGCTGAGACACCTGTGTATACCTTGAGTGCCTTCCCCAGAATATTCCAAAAAAATTTAACATCTTCCGATATTTTCTCATCAAAATAATTATAACCAATATCGTCCCTAAATTCATATGCTAATGTTGAGAGCGACAACACATCCTTAAATCCTGCCTCCTTTAGATAATCTTTTATGGGAGACATGAGGATAGAAAACAAAAAAACCATAAATAGATTTGCTTTTTCGCTGTTCCATATTTCATAGCGATATTGTATAATATCGGCAAGAAATGGAAATATAGCGGCCAACATAAGAACAATTAGGCCATTCCGTTTGGTAGTGCTATTTTTTAGTTTATCAAAAGGCATAAAAATTTGTAATACTAGTATGAGACATAATCCCATTTTCAATGTATTATACAATATAGATAATGGCCACGGAAATTTTAAAAAAAGTTGTCCTATTTTCATTATGCTTACCAATGCTCGCACTGGTAATTTTAATTTTATTCTTTTAGATGTTGAATCATAAATCCATTGGCTAATTGTATTCGTTTTTGGATTAGTTAGACATCTTCCTGCCAACTTGATTATATGGGGAATATCTTTACAAATTTTACTAAAGTTCCTGTGTGATTCTTTCACTAGAACTTCCATAGCACCACTTATTTGGCAGTACATTTTCAGGTTTGTTTTGTCGAAGATAGAATAACATCTTTCCATAGCAATTTTATCCTTTCTTGTACTTCCTATTTATATAAAGTTTTACGTAAAAATACAAATCTTTTTTTGCAAATTTTATAATATAATCTACAAACGTTTTATTCTTTCCAAACTACACCACAGGTAAATAACTACGCAAATCTCAAAATAAAGGAGGCAAATTAAAGGCAATAGTGGCAGCACGGATGGAAGAATAAGCAGATTGGGCGGAGCGGAAACAGTAAAGTGTTTGCCTGAAGAAATTTCTAAATCTTCCGACCATAGTTTCCACAGTCGACCGGTTTTGGGGGAATCTTTTTTTCCCGGGAATTTGGAACCATGTTTTGGCGATGTTTGGCAATGGACCCTATACTATACCCTTTTTGCCAAAGAATTTTGAATGGTGGCGGAAACATATCCGCCCCGACACTGGCCCTGCGCAGCCTGCAAACACTTCTTTGGCACAGGAAATGTCGTGTAAGTTCAAATGTTACGGAGATCGGTGAATGGGACCAGTTGGCCATATTTTTGAATGTTTCGTGGTTCCGATGATGTGCATTTTACATAGAGGAAGCGGTGGCAAATCCATATGAAAAGTACCCTTGCTCCGCCCCATCTTTCCAACAAAATGAAAGGTCTTCCCTTGCCGTTTTATCCGTTTCATGAATGGAGAATAATTTGGCATTTCTAGGAAAAAGGTTGTAGAAATTCTCCCCTTACCCACCGTAAAATGTCTTGAGATTCCTTCATTTAATCAGGTTTAACCATATCTGCATGGTCAAAATTTTACTCCCACTTTTCCGTCCTTTCCTTCTCTCTTTTCTATATGTTTTTTCTCACAAAGATCGTCCATGAACATAAAAAGCTTTGTCACTCCTAGGGTTATGTTTTTCATACATTTCCCCAGGCTTTTTCATTTTTTAGCCCTCCTTTTTTGAGGTTCACATATATGGTTATCTACAGTTGTATGACTTTTACGTTCCACTCGCTGAGCAATTCGATAGCCAATGAATCGTTATTATAGTCAAAGTGATATTTTATTTCTGTAATGCCGGAAGCCGCAAGTAATTTGGCGCAGTGTAGACACGGGAAATGGGAAATGTATGCAGTAGCCCCCGAAATGCTTATTCCGCGACGTGCAGCGTCGGTTATGGCATTTTGTTCCGCGTGGATTGTCGCTTGTTCATGGCCGTCTCGAATTTTAGAGTTGTGGGGAGCACCAGCCATAAAGCCATTGTATCCCGCTGCAACTATGCGATGTTTATGCTCACCCTGAGAAACAAAAATACATCCAACATGTAGGCGACCACAATTCGAACGGCTAGCTATAAGCAGGGTAACTGCCATAAAATAATCATCCCAACTGGGCCGAATCTTTTTGTTTAGTTCCACAATTTCAGCAATTTGCTTTGTTAAAACTAATTCGTCGGACATGGTCATAACTCTTTGAAAATTGGAATTTGCAATCAATCAGAGATTGAAATCTTCAATCCTATCGAAATTCTTCACGATGATATTTCTATCGATCTTCCTTAGCATGCCACATAGTGTTTTTCCCGGACCGCATTCGAAATATTCGGATATTTGCATGTGTATGGCGGAACGGCAACATTTTTCGAACAAAACAGGGGAGATAATTTGCCTTACTAACATTTCTTTGATTTCTTTGGGAGATCCTACACTTTTTCCTGTGACATTTGTTAACACTCTAATCTGGGGAGGTTGAAACTCGATGTTTTGCAATACCTTTTCAAAACCAACGCTAGCACTTTCCATCAATTTACTGTGATATGCCCCTGCTACATTCAATGGTAGGACGCGTTTGAATGCCATTTTTTCCGCCAGTTCCTGTGCTTTTTTTATATTTTCTATTTCTCCAGAAATGACGACTTGGCCTGGACAGTTCATATTTGCAACTTCTACTTTCGATTCATGGCATATGGACTCGATGTCTTCCAAATCTCCTCCCAACAAGCACAACATGGATCCCTTAGTTTTTTCACATGCTGCTTGCATCAACTTTCCTCGTTCAGAGACAATGTGTAGCCCGGTTTCGAAATCAACAACTTCTGCAGCCCACAGAGCCGTTAGTTCGCCCAAACTTAAACCATAGGCAACGTCAAAGCTGTTACCCATGTTACGCAGAATGCTCACGACTGCACAACCATGGACGAAAAGAGCAGGTTGGCAAATACTTGTCTGCATTAAAATTTCATCGGGGCCATAGAAGCAAGTTTGCAAAAATTGCAAACCCAAAAGCTCTTCAACCCTAGAAAAAATTTCATCCCCTCCGTAATCACTTTCACAAAGAGATTGTCCCATTCCCACATATTGGGCACCCTGGCCCGGAAACATCAATGCGACGCTCATTTTACTAAAAGTCCAGTCCCTTTTCAAAGCTTTTGGATCAACAAAACCTACCCCTTTATTTCACGATGGAGGGTATGACGCCTTAAAAATTTATTAAACTTCATTTTTTCTACGCGCTCGGTTTGAACTTTTTTATTGCGTGTTGACATATAGCGTGACACAGGTTTTCCTTCTTTTTTAGCTTCTGTACATTCTAAAATTATATATTCCCTTGGCATAACATTACTTATCGTCAATCAGGTAAATTTTACTGACTAAAAATTCAATAAAATTTTTAAATCGAATTTAGTATCATAGGCATTTACCGCATAAAATTTTCAGTATCTATTATCGTTGTTTGCCAGAAAAAGGCAAGACATGTTGAATTTTACGAAAATTTCCTTGCAAAAGAAAATTTTATTCGGTAGTCATATTTATATGAAACAAACAAACAAATGTGCAGCTTTATTAGCAATGTTAGCATTGGCAATTTTTGCACCCGTAAACCAAGTACGGGCCAATGATTTCCAAACCATGGGAGATATTTTGCAATTTGCAATACCAGCGTACGCATTTGGACTTGCATGGCAAGAAGAAGGATATAAGGGGACCAAGCAATTTTTCTACAGTTTAGCCGCTTCCGAATTGAGTGTTTATGTTTTAAAAACAACGACACATCGGCCACGCCCAAATTACCAAGAAGGAGATAAGAAAAATTCATTTCCAAGTGGACACACGGCTGCTGCTTTTACTGGAGCATCGTTTATACACAGAAGATATGGATTCAAGCAAGCCATAATACCATATGGACTCGCCATTGCGACAGGAATGTCAAGGATACATGCCAAAAAACATCATACCTGGGATGTTGTTGCTGGAGCAGCAATTGCCTGCCTGTGGAGCTGGTGTTTCGTTGAAAAGAAAACCAACATCGTCATAGATACCGATGGAGAATTCACAAAAATTGCATATGAGGTAAATTTTTAGAGATTGATTCATCTCTGCTCAGGGGTAAATTTCCGAAAAACATTACGCCACATTAAAAATTCAGAAAGACGAGAGGCAAAAGAAGTAAATGCCTCTTTTGCCCTATGTAAAAACGAAAAAGCAATCACAAAGACTTTCCACAATTCTATGGAAATTTTTTAGTTCTGATAAACGTTTCCCTGTTCCTATCTTTTCTCTACAATTTTACGAAGTTTCTTGTTTTATACTTGGACACCCAAGTTTTTCAGCAAATATTGTCTCTCGGATTTGTGCGTTAATATCTTGCAGATTGCCTGGAGAATGGGGAACAAACACAACGTTTGAGTGCGAGTGGCTTCCAATTTCTTTGAGCGTATCGATATATTGAATTAGCATGACCATATCCATTACGGTCTTCGAACTTGACCCGGGAATATGTTTGACAAAATCTTCGACGGAACGGCTTAAACCCTCTATTATTGCAGCCCGTTGACCTGCAATGCCCTTACCGTGTAAAATATTAGCTTCCGCCTCTGCCTCCGCTTGTTTTACCCGAATAATTTTTTCGCTTTCCCCGCGCTCTGTAGCGGCGACACGTAACCGCTGGGCCGTATTAATTTCATTCATCGCAGCCTTAACATTTGCGTCTGGATTAATATCCGTTATCAAGGCTTCGACAATTTCATATCCAAAGTCGGACATCGTTTCTCCCAAGTTTGATTTTACTGCATTTGCGATATCATCTTTCTTAGAAAAAACATCATCTAGTATTAACAATGGGACCTGAGCCCGTACCAAGTCAAATACAAAAGATTTAATCTGAGACTGGTGATCTTCTAGGGTGTAATATGCCTGAAAGACTTTCTCTTTGAGGACGCGATATTGTACGGCTACAGCAACATTTACGAATACATTGTCCTGAGTTTTCGTTTCAACTTCTACGTATAATTGGTGAATGCGCAGTGATATTCTACTTACGATTATGTCAATTCCCGGAACACGCCATGACAGGCCGGGTTCCACAACACGGGAAAACTTTCCTAGCCTTTCAACGATGACACATGTTTGCTGTTTAACTACAAAAAAACCAGAGATAGCAACTACTGCAACAATGATAACTATCACCCAAATTCCATTAAGTTCCATGGTGGGTAAAGCTGATTTTCTATCGATTTTTGTCAATAAATTTATGGATTTTCAGCTACCCTTCGATTTGCAAAGTGAAGTCAATATTTGCAGTGAAACATTTGAAAAATGTTTCGACAGGTTCTGTATCAGTAATGCTGCGGCAAGAGCATCAAATAAGGAATTGTGAAAGTTTATGGTCGAAGAAGAGCAATATTTCTTTGCCAGCTCTCGTAAGGTGAAATTCAAATCAAATGAAGCAACGAGATCTCGCAACTCGTAGGATGTTAGACCTTTGAACAGTCGTCGATAGACCAATTTTGTATCTATCCATGGCCCCCAGGATACCGTTGTGCCTCCGTTTATGAAAGTGGGGACACTCCCGGGAGAAGGCCAATGGTGGCGCAGTAACCCATCTTCCGTTTGGGCCGAATGGGCAGCGAATATCCCTGACTGTCGCAAGGATAAAAAATATTCCAAATGATTTTCAAAACAATCGGCACAATATTCCATGCGTGTCCCAATTATTTCGAAATTTTTTAAAGTAACTATTCCAAACTCTGAGATACCCAGATTCCTACTTCCTTCAAAATCTATGATATGGATGACATTCATTTGTTTACATGGACCTGCGAAGTAATTTTATGATGGGTAGAAGGATTAAAACATTGGTTATCCAAACTGAAAATGCCGGCCACAGCATTCCATTATTTCCAAAGGTTGCGAAAATGATCCCCAAGAAGAAAAATATTAGTAAAAATCCAGAAGCCCTGGCAATATTCACGAAAGGATTAACCCTTACGCCCATTACCGCAAAAGGAATTGCCAAAAATAAAATAATTATGCAATCGGCAACATTAGCAAACATCTGATGGAACTTTACCAAAAAGGCATTTCCCATGGATTCACTGTGGCAGTATTTTATAATATCCAACACTTCGGGAAATGATAAATATTTTACTTTTTTCAAGGAAGCTATCATAACTTTGGGGGTCTCAGTAAACATTTCGAAATCTTTTTCAGCAAAAATTTTAACACTAGTCGGTAATCCAGTTGATGGATCAAATGCTATGACACTACAATTTTTACAGGTCCAGTATTTTTTATCCTTGGAAAATCTGGCAGTCGAGGCAAAGATTCTCGATTCTTCCACATTATCATCGTTGTAACAATTGATGGTTACGCCCTTTGCTACATAGGATAATTTATTTAAACTTTTAAAAAACCATATGCGATTATTTATGTTGTTATAAAACCCTGCGCAGGAAGTCGTTGTTTCACGCCCTCTCCTAAGATCTGTTCGCAGTCGAAAAGTTGTTATGGAATCGATCGCACTTGGAATAATGAAAGATTCAAAAAGCAAATTGGCCAGTGCTAGAATAATCCCACCGATTATTATGGTTTTAGAAATTGCCAAAATACTCATACCTGCACATCGTACTCCAATGATTTCATTTTTCCCATGCAATTGCCCTAATGTGAACAGGACCGATATGAAAATTGCAAGTGGAATGACAAATGAAACGAATGAAATTCCCAGGAAGAAATAATAGCCGACCAACTCTATAAAACCAACTTTGGCTTTTATGAATGAGTAAAAATTTTTATATACGTCTTCGAGCAGTAGCAGACTTGTCACTATGAAATAGGTACACACAAATGATTTAAGCCATTTGGATAGTACGTACCGATGTAACAGCTTCATATCAAATTAATATAAACCCTTGGCCTTCAGTGCGAGATATTCATTTTGCAAAAGACCATACATCATCACATTTTCAAACTTTTTAAATCGTTTCAAAGACTCTCGAGATTTCCCTTCAAATACAAATCCACATTTCATTATTACACTTTGGGAGGCCAAATTATTTTCTCGGTGTGTCACGTGTGCCCTGTGCATCTTCAAATCTTCGAAGGCATGCATAAGCGTACGTTTTGAAGCCTCCGTGCAATATCCTTTATTCCATTCATCGGCACTAATCCAGTAATGCAGTTCGCAATTTTCCTGTTCACTACATAAACTAAGTCCCATGGACCCTATGAAATTATTTGTCTTTTTTTGGCAAATGGTCCAGTAACAACAAGTACCACGGATCATTCCCTGATCTACATTGCGTGTCCAATTTTCCGCCATTTCCATCGTATATGGATGGGGAGTATAGGCCAGGCTATCGGATACCCGCCTATCATTAACATTCCTCTGAATATGGACCACGTCTCCGACACATATAGGACGCAATAATAGTCGCTCTGAATGTAAGACAGGAGCTGTCTTTAGGCCTCGAAGCCACGAATCAACCAAAGCACACATGGCGTAGCTCGCATATTTTTAGGCAGGTACCATGATATTACCTGTGGCTTGATTTGCCAATGAATCCCCCCTACCCTGCGGCAGTTTGGGATATTCTGTCGTCCAATATTCCACCGCATTTACAAAATCTTCCATACGCTCATATAGGCGTTCTTCATCAAACATTGCTATCGGAACAATCTCCCTTATCACAATCGTATCAGGGCCGCCTTCTTCTCCAGGCTCAAGGAATAACCTAGCGCCTGCCGTACCAGCCCAAAAGAAATTGTCTCCCAATAATCGTTTATATGCTTCCACAGAAAATTTTTCAAGCTCTCCCACAGAAGACGTTAGAATAAACTCATCTTTATTAGCATCAAAAATGCATGTTACATGAAACTTCTGATCAAAAAGTAAGTATGTCTCATTTTTTTCATTAAGTTTCAAGGACTCTAACTTCAATCGCAATGCCAAATTGGCTAACGCATCTTCAACCTTTGTTTTACTAGCACTCATTTTTATGTCTTTGATAATTAAGTTTTGTCAACGATCAACAGGAAAATTTGATAAAGTATAGGCATTTTTATTCTTTTACACAAGAATTAAAGTATTCCGAGTTGCATTTTTCCTTCCACCGTAATCATATCAGCATTCCACGGAGGATCGAAAACGAAATTTACATCAACTTTCGAACATTTCCCCGTATCCATAATTGCCGACTTTACATTTTCTGCGATAATATCAGCAAGTGGGCAACCCGGTGAGGTTAAGGTCATTTCGACATTCACATCAAATTTATCATTTCTGTGACCGTTTATGTCTATTGCATAAACCATGCCCAAGTCTACAATATTTACTCCAATTTCGGGATCGTAAACAGTTTTGAGAACATCCCAGAAGTATTCTACCGCAGCTGTGATGTTATCATTTGCTGTCATTTGACAATTACTTCGACAAGCCTATCAATTTCAACAACTACTTCATTGCCAGACGACATATCTTTGACCCTGGTGTGGCCGGTCTTTGCTTCGTCTTCCCCAAAAATTATCGCATATTTTGCATTTGCCTGGGATGCCATTTTCAGTTGTTTACTAAAATTTGTTGATTCTAAACAATAATCGGTGTTTATTTTTTGTTCGCGAAGCATCGTTGCTTGCCGCAAGGCTAACGTTTCCGTTTGTGAGGAATATACTACGAAACAGTGTATATTTTTTGACACTCTTGGGTGGAAATTTTTTTCTTTCAATAGATTTCCAAGCGCAACGTCTCCAACCGCAAATCCGACGGCGGGTAAATCCGGATATCCCAGCTTTTTAATCAAATTATCGTATCTGCCGCCGCCTGCCAAAGCACGGGACTGCCCGCTACGCTCAAAGATTTCAAAAACGAATCCGGTATAGTAGGCCAATCCTCGCACTATACTAAAATCAATGGTCACAAAATCAGACAACCCAAATATTTCCACTCGGGCTAACAATTGCGCCAATTCGTCAATCCTCTGGCCAATGGCATCGTTTTCAATTTTTTTGAAAAATTCTCGAACATCATTTATCGAGTGAATGGTTTTAATTTCCAATAACTCGTCGAACATTTTTCGCCCTTCACCTCCGCAAATTTTGTCCAAACTTTCAATAATTTTCAACGGTTCTTCACGTTCGCTTTTGTCAATTATTCCAAGTACATTTGGGATCTCATTTTCTCCTACATTATACGATCGAATAAACAATGTCCATAATTGTCTATCGCTAAGTCGAACATGGAAATCATGTGCCGTTAGCCCAAAATTTCTCAACACATGGATTCCAAGTAAAACTATTTCAGCATCGGCATATGAGGATTCATTTCCAAATATATCGGCGTTGAATTGATAAAACGATCGTAAACGTCCTTTTTGTGGACGCTCATAGCGAAACATTTCTGAAATACTGAACCATTTGATGGGTCGCTTCAATGTATTTGCTCGTGTTCCAACCATACGGGCAAGAGAAGGCGTCATTTCCGGTCGCATGGTAACCTGTCGACCACCCTTGTCTTCAAAATTGAACAATTGTAAAATGATTTCTTCTCCAGATTTTGCCGTAAATAACTCCACGGGCTCCAAAACCGGAGCATCATATTCTTCGAATCCAAATGTCCTCGCAGTTTGACGAAAATGCTCAAAAATGAAATTTCTAAATGCACAATCATCGGGGTAAAATTCCCTGAAACCTGCCAATGGTTGAAGTGTAGACATGTTTCAATCTATGGGCCAAAGTAAAAATTTTTCAATGCCAAAAATAAATCTGTTTCATAAAATCTTATACTGTATATTTCGTTGCCAATGAACTTATCCTGAAACTTCAATCAGAATTTTATCATTATTTTTCTTTACGCTGGAATTTTTTTGTTTAAATGTCGATCATCTTTTGTAGAGAAATGGCAATGGAGGAAGACAAGTGGTGTGTTGTTCGGTTAGATGATGACTATAATTGGTGGGTACATGAGGTCAGCGACAATACTTTTTATGACACCGAGTTGGGCATTCTTGATCCGAAACAGGTGGAACACATGACCGATTTATTGAGTCAATTGAAGCAATATGGACTCGACGACGAAATCGTCAGTAATGCATTTATTCCATACGTAATTGATAAGGAAATGCCAAAGGAAATGTTTAGATTACGCGAAACAAAGGATAACATTTTAAGCCCACGTGAGCATATTTTTTGTTTACCCAATAGTTCCGGCGAACAGGAGGGAATGTTTGCTGAGTTTATAGACCACATAATGACTTTGCGGATAAAATTGTTGAATGCGAGCTTTGATTTTAAACAACCTTTGAATTTGGAAGAAGTTAAAGATATTTTACATGCTGAACAGCAGGAGCGGTATATTGCGGGAATTAAGACTCATGCGTTTGATGAAATCATGGCCATATTGGACTATGTCCCTGCTGGTTATAGTTTAGATGCAGACATTGAATACGAAGACGACGAGGAGGAGGACCTTGATTTATCAGAATTCGATGATGACACTGAAGAATCACTAAAGATAGATGGCGACAACCCCACCGATTGGTAATGATTTTTGGTGACCATATTTTTGAGAGTATGTTTATGGTAAAAGTTGCCATATGTATTTGTAATTTGTGAAAAAGTGTTCCATAATCGTATTTTGCGTAGTAGTAGTATTTTTTGCTGCATTTTTTGTATGGCCAATTTTTCAAGTTTTGCGCAGTGGATTTACCACTTCGGATGGCCAATTTACTTTGGCCTATTTCGCTGCAATTTTTAGCAATAGGTTATATTTAATAAGCATCAGAAATTCTATATTGCTGGCCACCGTTACCACTGCAATCGCTTTTCTAATAGCACTTCCCCTATCCTATTTTACGGATCGATATGATTTCCCTGGAAAAAAATTTTTTACCAATATCGTTTTATTGCCCATAATGTTACCTCCGTTTGTTGGAGCCATAGGAATTCATCATATTCTCGGTGTTCATGGAATGCTAAATGCTATTCTTTTAAAAATAGGTATTATTGACGGAGCCCATTTGATCGATTGGCTTGGCAATTACAAATTAATCGGCATGTGTTTCCTAAATGCCATTAGCCTGTATCCCATACTATATTTGAATTTAGTGTCGACATTGGCAAACATTGATCCCACACTAGATGAAGCAGCGGGATGCTTTGGATGCCACGGATTGAAAAGGTTTTTTAAAATTACTTTGCCGCTAATGCGATCTGGAATTTTTGCTGGAGTGACATTGGTATTCATTTGGTCGTTTACGGAACTAGGAGTTCCACTAATTTTCGATTACAATTTGGTTGTTTCGGTCCAGATTTATAATGGATTAAAAGTGATCAACGATAATCAACTGCCATTTGCTCTAGTTAGTGTCGTGCTTTTGCTGTCACTGGCATTCTATATCTTTGGAAAGTTGCTAACGGGGAACCAGAATTATGAAATGATGGCCAAGGCTTCTCACGCATCTTCTGCAAAAAAAACAGGTTTTTTCAAAAAATTAACCTGCTGTTCTTTGTTCATAGGCGTTACCGTCATAGCTCTCATGCCGCATGTCGCAGTGATTTTAACATCGTTTGCTGGCGATTGGTATAATTCAATCTTTCCAAATGTTTGGACATTGAATAATTACAAAATTACGCTTGGTCATTCGTTTACGATTCCATCGATACAGAATAGTGTGATTTATTCAGGTTGTGCGACTTTATTTGCCGTTGTTCTAGGAATCATGATCGCGTTTGTCGTCGTACGTTCCAAATTGAGATTGCGCAACCTGTTGGACACTATGACAATGTTGCCACTGTCCGTCCCAGGACTTGTTATGGCATTCGGATACTTCGCAATGAGCCAAAACGGTAGAGCGTTTTCATTTTTAAATCCCATTAAAAACCCAACCATGCTGTTGATAATAGCATACACCGTTCGAAAATTACCATTCATTGTGCGCTCGGCCATTTCTGGATTGCAACAAATGAGTTATACCTATGAAGAAGCCGCTCAATGCCTAGGATGCTCTCCGATAAAAGCTAGCATAAAAATTACCTTTCCCCTGATTATTGCCAACCTGCTGGCAGGAGGGTTGCTAGTATTTTCGCAGACCATGCTAGAGGTATCTGATTCCCTAATTTTAGCCCAAAAACAGCAATATTACCCGATAACAAAAGCCATTTACGAACTTATTAATCTACTGGGCGAAGGTCCATTTTTAGCATGTTCGCTCGGAGTTTGGGCGATGACATTTCTTGCAATAACTGTCATTAGTGCTTCAACTTTTATGGGTAAAAACCTGGGCACCATCTTCAAAGCATAAAAGTAGGTTTTTATTTTGCTGTTTTTAATGCGAAGTAATCCTTTTCCATTGACACCAAAAGGCTTCCTTATTTTTTTGAATCTCTGTCGACTGTCGTCTTTATGTATAATTCCCGCAATTGTTTATCACTTACGGGGCATGGAGACTGAGCCATCATGTCTACTCCACGTTGCGTTTTGGGAAATGCAATGACATCTCGTATGCTTGTGGTTCCACACAATAAGGCTACTAGCCTATCAAGTCCAAGTGCTATACCACCGTGGGGAGGGGCTCCAAATTTAAAAGCCTTTAGCATATACCCAAATCGGTTATTAACCACGTTTTCGGGAATTTTTAAGATTTCTTTGAAAACATATTCCTGCAATTGTGGTTGGTGGATTCGTACACTGCCACCCCCAAGCTCCATTCCATTTAAAACAACGTCGTAGTGTTGTCCACGGACAGTTTGGGGCTCCGATTTTAACAATTCAATATCTTCGGGCACTGGTGCCGTAAAAGGATGATGGGTTGCAACGAAACGTTCCTGTTCTTCATCAAATGTCATCAAGGGAAAATCTATTACCCATAGGAAATTGAACTGATCGGCGGAAAGAATTATTTTACCTTTTGCAATTGCCAAATCGCGACATTCCAACCGAATCCTCCCAAGGATTGTACATACCCGTTCCCATTTATCTGCGGCAAAAAAGATGATGTCACCTTCCGCCATGTCCAACTCCTTCGCAAGGGTAGTCCTTTCTGCGTCGGATAAAAATTTCAAAATTGGAGATTTCCACTGTCCACCTTCTACTTTGATGTACGCTAAGCCTTTCGCTCCAAAAGTTTTAGCGATATCTTCCAAATTGTTCATTTCTCCTTGAGAAATTTCTGCCAGCGATTTTGCATTAAAGGCCTTGACACATCCACCATTTTTGATCACGGAAGCAAAAACATTGAAACTCGAAGATTTAAACAGGCTTGAAAAATCTTGAATTTCCATGGCAAACCTTGTGTCAGGTTTGTCGGATCCAAAGCGATTCATGGCATTGCGAAATGATATGCGAGGAAATGGTGTTTCAATGGCAATATTTTTAGTAGCTTTCCAAATATTTTTCAACATTCCTTCCACCAAAGAATAAATATCTTCACGGTCAATAAACGACATTTCCAGGTCGATTTGCGTGAACTCCGGTTGCCTATCTGCCCGCAAATCCTCATCTCGGAAACACCTTGCGAGAGAATAATATCTTTCTACTCCAGCTACCATCAGCATTTGTTTATATTGCTGTGGGGATTGGGAAAGGGCGTACATACATCCAGGATTTAGTCGGCTTGGTACTAGAAATTCGCGGGCTCCTTCCGGTGTCGTTTTAAACAAATAGGGCGTTTCTATTTCCAAAAATCCATTCTCGTCCAAATAATTTCTTACCGTACGTGCAGCTTGGTGGCGAATTTGTAATCGATTAAAGCTTTTTTGCCTGCGCAAATCGAGATAGCGATACGTTAGCCGCAGATCCTCACTTACGTTGCCAATTTTTAAATCCGACATGGGAAAAGGCAAAGCATCACAGATGTTATGAATTATTAATTCATCAACAACAACTTCGATAGCTCCCGTTGTTATTTTACTATTTACTGTATCAGACGGCCTTGGGGAAACTATACCGCAAACTTCAATCACAGATTCTTCTCGCAAAGAGTGTACGGATTGTAATTTTTCGTTTGAGAGATTAAAAACCAACTGAGTGACCCCTTCCCTATCCCGCAAATCTATAAAAAATAACCAACCGTGGTCGCGGATGGCATGGACCCAACCAATGAGCCTTACTTTTGTACCGATATCGCCGATGGCCAACTGGTTACAATGGTGTGATCTCTTCATATTTTGACACTAGTTACGTAGCTAGACCTGGATAAAATATGAAAATTATGCCATTTCAAGACAATTATCATACCTCATCGATTTTGTGCGGGAAAAATTGCATAGCTAAAAAATATATTCCCAAATTGCCATGTAATAACAAACACAATCAACAAGCATAATCCTGGAAAATATACATGTGGTTCCATGTTCTAGCTGATTTCTATCATACATTTTCAAATACAAAACTTATGCTATTTCAATGCTATAAGTTTTCCAAAGTTGTTATTTTTTCTATGCGTTTCAAATGGCGAGTGGCGAACTTCGTATTAAGAAATACATCTAATATTTCTTTGGCAGTTTTTGTGCTTACAAAATTTGCTCCAAGGCATAAAACATTAGCGTCATTATGTTCTCGGGCTAATTTAGCAACTTCTACATTCCAACAATTTGCCGCACGGACACTACGCACTTTGTTCGCTGCTATGCTCATTCCAGTGCCACTTTTACAAATTAGAAGACCGAAATCACTTTTGAAAGAGGCAATGTCGTCCGCTATACGTTTAGCATAGTCGGGATAATCCACAGAAATCTTTTCGGACAATGTTCCATAGTAAAAAATATCTATATCGTCTTTGATTAGATATTTTATCAAAAACATTGCCAATTTGTATCCCCCATGGTCACATCCAATACTAATTTTCATAGCCACCTACTAAAAATTTCACTATGGATTCCATAGCTGAGTTGATATCATTACAGACACGCCTATAGTCATCGATATTTCCAAAAAATGGATCAAAAATGTCCCTGTCACTAATATTTAAAAATTCCCTGACAAGAAAACATTTTTCGCTTACGCTTTTAAAATTTGATAGCAAAAATGTTTTGTGATTTTCGGCCAAGCAAAAAATCACACTGGCAGCATCTAAGAGCTCCTGAGTTACTCTTCTAGAAACATGCTTACTAATATCTTGATTCAAATCTTTCATCACCAGTATGGCAAGATCACTGGCCCGGTCATGGTCGGTTGCCATTATTCCAGCCGAACATACCTTAAAATCATCCGTGCGATCAATCTTTTGCAAAGCGGCTTTAAGCAAATATTCTGCCATGGGACTTCTGCAAGTATTTCCAGAGCACACGAACATTACACATTTTTTTTCCATATGTAGGATGGGGTCAGTATGCTTAGTAAAAAATTTTTAGCAACATAAAGCTTTGATAGGAGCATTATTTGTTGAATTTTGACAAAAAATGTTAATATTTTACTTAAAATGTGGCGGCTTTGGGGGATATTTTTGATCATAATTGCTATCGGTCTATATGCCGATATGGCACGTATAAGAATGCAATATGCCAATGTGAATCATAAAGCCCACGCATACATTGTAATTGCGTGGATATCTCTTGCTGCGTTTTTTGGACTACTGATATATTTCCTTTTAGACGATGAAAGTACTTTGAAATTTTTCACAGGCTATGTTCTCGAACTATCGCTATCCGTAGACAATCTGTTTGTGTTCATGTCAATATTTTCATATTTTCACATAGCAAATAAAGCCCAACAAAAGGCACTCACATATGGTATGGTGGGTGCTATGGCGATAAGGATGATATTTATTTTCACAGGTATTACATTGATCAATAAATTCAAGTGGTTGATTCATGTTTTTGGTGGCATGTTGATAATTTCAGCCCTTGAAATGTTTAAGGCAGAAAAACAATACGATAGCACCAACAATTTGCTGACAAAAATAAAAACTTTTTTGAAAATAAAACGTTCGGAAGATGATTTGGCATTTTTTACGAGGTGCGGAGGCAAATGGCATGCTACATCTTTGCTGGCATGTGTAATTACAATTGAAATCGTCGATATCGTTTTCGCAGCAGACTCGGTCCCCGCTGTCTTGTCCATTACAAAAGACCCGATACTTGTTTATTCTTCAAATATTTTTGCGGTCATGGGGCTTCGATCCCTATACATATGCCTAAGTCAGCTAATCAATAAATTTCACATGCTCAAATATGGTATTGCAACAAATTTAGTATTTGTCGGAACAAACATGATATTTTCAGAAGTTTATCACATCCCCACCATTGTAAATACGATAGCCATTATATCTATTTTTCTAGTCTCCCTAACCATATCCTGCCTGACCATGAAAAGCAACATTGATGATTGCCATTGATTCTATCGTAAACATTTTGAAACTCCCATAAAAACCCTTTCCAAAACGTCTGTCTCTTACCATCCCTCTTGCCGTTGCCAGTGCTATTCCGCCGTGGCCACTAGACCCAAAGAGACATTAGGAAAGGTCTTGATGCCACAGCCTATGATCCTCCAAGTGGCATAAACTTCTTTAACAACATGGATGGTGGCGGCAACAACCACTATTTGTCACTTTCGACGCAATGCCTCTGCGAACACGATTGCCCGGTGAATAATCTTTCGTTCCACCCGACAATTGGATAGGATTTTTATCTGCCATAATATCTCCTGAGGCCCGTAACATCCCAAAAGGATAATGCGATATCAATTGGAACATACGGATATGGAACGGGCATCATCTGTCAATTATTTGCAAAATCAGACATGGTATTGTGAGAATATTTGCTTTTACTATGGATATGTTTTGAGCCTATGAAAATATTATTTGCAACTTCCGAATGTGACCCATATGCCAAAGTCGGCGGGTTGGGAGATGTCATTCCTTCACTGGCAGCTGCTTTGGAAAAAATGGGGCATGACGTGCGCATAGTTCTACCGAAATATGGCTCCATAAATTATGTTTCCCAATGTGAAACTGTGGGAGGACCCATGATAGTCAACATGGGATATGGCACAGAATTTGTCCAACTGTTACAAACGAAATATAGGGGACTTACTATTTATTTCATTGAGTTTAACAGATATTTTGCACGCCACAGGGTTTATGGAGAATTTGGACATGGCTACCATGATAATTGGGAACGCTTCGCATTCTTTTGCCGGGCTGTAATCGATATGTGCCCATTTCTAAATTGGGCACCAGACGTAATACACGCAAATGATTGGCCAACGGGTATAATTCCAGCTTTTCTAAACTTACATATCAAACCAAGTATTTTAAACAATACGAAATCAGTTTTTACCATTCACAACATGGCCCATCATGGATATGCCCCGAAGGAATTATTGCAATTTGCGGGATTGTATAGCCACTACTGGCACCCATTTGCCATGGAAGCCTGTGGTTCTGTAAACGTCATGAAAGGAGCATTGCAGTTTGCCAATAAAATTACGACCGTGAGTAAAACCTATGCAGAAGAAATCAAAACTGCAGAACACGGATATGGATTGGACGATGTCCTAAGATACCGGGCAAAGGATTTAATTGGTATTTGCAACGGAGTGGATGGGGATGTTTGGAATCCGAAAATCGATAAATTTTTACCGGAAAATTTTTCGACAAAATCCTTGAAAGGGAAAAATACCTGCAAACAAAAATTACAACAAGAACTGGGATTGTCTAACAATTTAAATATCCCGATTTTTGGTGTAGTTTCTAGATTTTTTCATCAAAAAGGACTGGATATTCTCTGTAACATTTTACCGAATGTTCTAAAAAATATGAATGTCCAGTGCGCCATATTGGGATCTGGTGATCAACATTTGGAATGGAGATTGAAGGAAATAATGTCCAGTTTTAGCGGCCAAATTGCTGTCTGGATTGGGTTTAATGAGCGACTTGCCCATTTGATAGAGGCGGGAAGTGATTTCTTTATCATGCCAAGCCGCTATGAACCATGCGGACTTAACCAAATGTACTCTATGATCTATGGAACTTTGCCGATTGTACGTGCCACAGGCGGATTAACTGATACCGTCGACAACTACAACGAATCGACCGGCACAGGAACCGGATTTGTATTCAACGATTTAACGGACTTAGCACTGTATAATGTCATAGGGTGGGCATGTGCCACCTACTACGATCGCCGTAAAGATTTCGAAAAATTACGGCAATCGGCAATGAAAAAGGATTTCTCTTGGTCTAAATCTGCGAGGGAATATGAGCGAATATATTTCGCTACCGTCAATTGATTTATGCATCGATTCATGAAAAAATCGTAATAATTAGCTTAAAAAGCTACAGCAACCCATTTTCTTTAAAAGAAAACGCCCTATCGGAAGCAATGATTATGTGATCTATGAGCTTTATATCCAAATATTGTAGGGCTATTTTTATTGTCCTAGTATTACGTTCATCGTAGTCCGAAGGCTCAGCAGCTCCCTTAGGATGGTTATGGGCCAGTATGATAGCTCTCGCTTTACGGTTCAGGGCAGCTTCCGCCACTTTTCTAGGGCACACTGCCGTTGCTGCAATCGTCCCTGTTTCTAACCGTTCAATACCATTTTTCATAAGCCGTAAGGCCGAATCCAAGTATGCTATCTCTAGGACTTCAATTGCTAGGCTTGACAGTCTATTTTTCCACAACATGAATACCTTATCCACGGAGTTAAGCAATGGCTGTCCTTCAAATTGTTCCTGTAGGTATAGGCTATTGATTGCTCTAATGATTTTTAAAGCAACGGCTGTCGATTCGCCAATTCCTTTTATCTGCACTAAATCGCTGATGCTGGCATCGAAAATTCCTTTTATCGATCCAAATGTTTTCAGCAATGTCTTCGCAATCGTTTTTACATCTTTCCTGGGAATGCTTAGCGTTAGCAATAGTTCAACTATCTCATGCTCATTGAAACAATCAAATTCTGAACGCATGAATTTTTTACGTAGTCTATTGCGATGTCCATAATTTATAGATTTATCAAAAAAGCTTGACACTAATCTTAAGAATGTTTTTTTAATAAAATTATCAATCTTTTCTTTACACTTTATGGTCAAATTTCTAAAATTAAATGGAGGAGTTGTTGATGGTCGAATACCGTGAGACGTTAGATCGTTACTTGCACATTGCAGGAAATAGGATAGGGAGTAAGCTGTCCCTGGATAAAAATGGACTCTGTATTCTTCGAAAAGAAGACGGGCAGAGGGAATACGTAGTCGAATTACCCAAACATAGTGAGGTTGTTTACTTTTATTCTCCGATTTGCAGAGTGCCCTACGGGTGCAGTGAAGAATTCTTTGAAAAAGTTTTAGAATTAAACTTGTGCGGAATTACATACAATCAAGCAACTTTTGGACTAGATGTTAAAACACAAAACATTGTTTTATCATATACCAGACCCTTGGAAGCACTTGATGAAGTAGCTTTTTCGAACATTTTGTGCAATTTTATTAAGACAGCCGATCGCGCCGAAAAGGATCTAGTAAAACTAAAGGGAAGTTTGATTGAACAAACATCTTTAACTGAAGATGATGTTAATACGGAAATGAGTACCTATCGTACTCTAGCTAACAAAGGAAAATTGAAAGTATAAATTTATGAGTAATTTTGATAAAGATATTAGTGGATTGGGCAAGACTGAAAGTGTACAGACACCCGAGGAAAAACCAATAATCCAATATGAACCATCCATGAGTACGGTTGCCAGTCTAATTTCGGCAAACGGAATACCCCCTCCTTCCATAGAATCTAGGAATGGCGACATGGCGATCGAAGTAAGCCAAACAGAATCTTCTTCCAATCGTACCAATAACTGGTCCAACATAATAAAGGATATTGAAAAGGACATAGATAAACTAAAACAAACACCAAATGTTTTGGCCGGCAAAGAGACAAAAGAAGATATCCAAAATATTTTAGCCTCAATCAATGATATTGATGGAGATGGTATCCCTGACGACTTTGACAAAAACCCAGGAGAAACTGTCGCGAATGTTGCTGCTAGGATAAATAAGATCGGAAGATATGCCCCTACGGAAAACAACACAATAAAAATATTTTCAGCGGCTCAAAATATTATGACATCTTTGAATAGCCTACTGAATAAAGTTTCAGCCATGTCTGCCGCGTCATTATCTGCACAACAGTCGCAAAAGGCACCGGCACAAGACATACTGGATGGCGAAGATAATCTTTTTTCATCGAAAAAAGTAGACAAAAATAATAAATAGGAAATAATTCCATGGGTTATGAGCAAAAAACTTTGTTGCCTCTTTGGAAATGGCGTAGAGGAAATTGAATTAATAACACCTATTGACATTTTACTTAGATGTGGGGTGGATATTTCCCTTGTTTCTGCCCATGGAAATACTGAAATAAATGGTGCGCATAATATTAAGTTTATCGCTGAGACGACTATTGACAAAGTAATAGTATCCAACTTTGATGGTTTAATATTACCCGGAGGGCCCAGTTCTTTTACACTGAAAGATGATGCTTTCGTTCTTGATTTGGTACGTTTTTTCCACAAGGCGAAGAAATTGATATGTGCCATATGCGCTGCTCCACTAATTTTACAAAATGCGGAAGTTTTACAAAATGTAAATTATTGTGCCCATCCGTGTACGTATGACGCCTTAACGGATGCCGATAAAAACGAAAGGGTTGTTGTTGATCATAATTTAATAACGGCCAAAGGTCCCGGCACAGCAGCAGAATTTGCATTCGCCATTATTGAACATTTACATGGAAAGTCAATGGCATCGAAAATAAAAACAGATTTGTTTTTTTAACAAACATCGTTGGGTGATGGTATTAGAGTGTGTCGTTAAATAAGGCATAGACAATAGGAGAAAGGAAGCTAAGAAGATGAGGCATAGATGCGAAAGAACACAGGAGACATGATATAGCTAATGAATTATGGAATAGAATGGAAGGGTTGTTACCCGTAGGGAAAAGGAAAGTTGGCAGGAGGAAAAAGTTAGTGAGGGAAAAGGGGAACCTCAACCGAGCTCCTTTGAATAGGAAGGCAAGGAAGTTGGATATGGAGGGACTTAGGAAGTACGTGGAGGAGCATCCGGACGCGTATCTAAAGGAGATGGCGAAGGAA
>JAITAS010000070.1 GCA_031284015.1 Puniceicoccales bacterium
AACACCTTCCTGCGAGTGAAAGAATGGCGCTCCCTTTCTACTTGATGCTTTAAAAATATCAGTTCCTTTGTCTCAGCCTTTCACATCCGTTCTATCTCTCTTTTCGCCGGTTAATTTGACAGCACGCTCTAGAAACCTGCCTGGATATGGTATCCCAGGGCGAACGCATGATCCCGGAAAAACACATGGGCTTTCCCAATGTCTTGAGGTCGTAGATGCCGCTATCGTTGATGATGTCCGGTTTGCACTTCACCGTCAATCCGTTCCTCATGGTCGCCTGGACAGTGGTCTCGATGGTATCGACGATGTCACTAACATTACCTGTTGTCAGTGGCAATTTCACCGGCTGCCCAAAGGCATCGCAAACGGTATGCAATGTGTCGCGGAGAAGCCCTCCTTTTTCAGGCTTGCCTACGTTCTGTAAACTTTCAAATGGATTGCGTCGACCATCAAAGTTTCGGTCCTCTCCTTGGACAATTTTTGTAGAATTTTCGCCAACACTCCTTCCTTGCTTCACCTTACAAAGCGATTGTAAAGCGTCTTGTATGGTCCATACCCCTTCGGCGCATCTCGCCATTTAATCCGTTTCGGAGCACGTACATTATCCCGCCGATCACTCTCCGCTCATCCACCCGCGGCTTCCCTCGCGATTTCGGAAAATATGCCCCCTTTTTTAAGGCCTCTTCTTTTATTAGCTTCATCGTTTGAGTCTATTTCTACTCCTCCTTTTTTTCGCTATGTCAATACTCCTTTTTGAGTCCTGACACTGGGCAAAAAGTCATTGTGTCAAAATGGCTTTATCTGTTGATAAACAAATTATTTCAGTAATTTTTAATGCTAATTCCAAAGTTTTTTTGCCAAAATGAATGTCCGTTTTTGGCTTTGTATGATTTTGTACACATTGTATAAATGATAAAATTTCAGTTCTTAGGGGTTCCTCTTTTTCTATGGGGATTTCATTTTTGGTCAGACCCTCAGGTATAACTTTCATCAGATGGCCACTTTGGGATGTAAAATCCATCGACAAATACGCTTGTGGTTGAAAAATTCGTATTTCACGCAACTTTTTTTCGCTTACCCTGCTAACATTTAAATCTGCCACACATCCATTGGCAAAACGCAGCCGAGCATTGGCGATATCTTCTGTCTTTGACAAAACTCGGATGCCTATGGCATCGATGGACACAATTTCCGATTTTACCAGGCGTAAGATTATGCCAATGTCATGTATCATTAGGTCAAGGACGACACCAACTTCCGTCCCTCTCGTATTAAACGGTGCTAATCTTTGAGATGTCACAAATTGCGGATCCACGACCGATGTTTCCAAAAATTTCATCACTGGATTGTAATGTTCGATCAGCCCCATCTGCAAAATTCTGTTACGGCTACTTGCAGCTTTTAGAATTCGTTCCGCATCTTCCGTAGAAGACGTCAACGGTTTTTCGATTAAAAGATGACAATTTTTTTCAATCAATGGGATTGCCGTTTCGGCATGCTTGTCCGTCGGAGTCACAACACTCACACACTCACACCAATTGCCAAGTTCTTCAATGGAATCAAAGACTTCACAGTGATATTTCGATGCTATTTCTACTGCTCTCCTTGGATCAATATCACATATACCCACCAGAGAACATTCTTCCAAAGAGGAATAAATCCTCGCATGGTGTTGCCCAAGGTATCCTACCCCCACGACACCACATTTGAGCCTACTTTTCATGCATACGGTTTATTTTTTTGACAAAATTGTTCAATAAAAAACACAGCCTACCTTTGTATAAATTTCCTCTAGTATGCTTACCATGGGGAAAACACACAATTAATGGTACGAAACTCAAAAATGCAAAATTTAATGACAAACTTGTCATTGACGAAAAAGAACATGGATAACGGTCCTTAATTTTAAAATAGGCAGATACCCACTCCTGTTAGAATCAATCGAGTGAAGAATATTATATTTGAAGCTTTACAAAATCATCGATATTGCAATGGTGACAGTGCGTATCACATTAAGTATTTTGTCCTCATAGTTCAAAGGATAGAACCGCGGTTTCCTAAATCGTTAATCTCAGTTCGAGTCTGGGTGGGGACGCCAAGTACAGAAGCTGCGCAAACACAGGGCTAGCGTGGATTGAGAAAATGTAAAACAGAGCACCAACAAAAGTCCATGGACAAAATATGGACGAAAATCCCATCTCAAAAGATAAATAAGTTGGGGGGGTATAAAAAATGTTAGATGTGAGTGATGGGCATATAGCCCTTGTGAAAATATTTAAATGCTAGTAAAAAAGTTTGGATATTTACAAAATTTTCACACACCGGCACCTACTTATGGTTACAAGTAGTGTACTAATGTACAGCGAACAGCAAAAGATTATAGCGAAAATCTGTTAAATGTCAAGGAAGCGGCAAGGTTTCTTGGAATAAAGACAAGTACTTTGTCGTTTTGGCTAAGTACAAACAAATACCCCCGGCTAAAATCTGTAAAAATAGGAAGATACAGAAGATTCCTAAAGCAAGACCTTGTCGAATTCATAGAATCCTTATCACATACCAACGCAGAGTGGATAGGAGGGAGAGTATGAGCGAAAACATCTCCCAATCACCGTCGACAAACCTTCATACCTACCTCACCCGCAGGGAAGCAGCGGAACATCTGGGAAGGTCAGTAAGAAGAACACCGCGAAGAGATTCCTTCCCATAAAATTGGTGGGCGCTATCTCTATGCAAAAAAGGAACTGGACAGATTGGTTCGCCCATGCTCCCGTGGTGGAAATTTTGCAAATATCTTTCCATGGGGATTGGGAGATGACCGCACCTACTTCACCCGTGAGAAAGCAGCGGAATACCTGCGCCTATCGCCGAGCACGTTGAGGGATAACCACAAACACATTCCTTCCTACAAGCTTGGCGGGAAAACGCTCTATACCAAGGAAGACCTTGACGGGCTAGTTCGTCCCCAGTCAAAAGGTGGAAGTTTTGATGAAAAATTCTCTCAGCCGAAATTGGGATGGGACCAGAAAAATCCCCGCACCTATCTCGATCGCAGGGAAGTGGCGGAATATCTGCGTGTGTCCCCAAAGTCGCTGGATTGTCACTAGATTGTCACTAGAGTGAAGCAACAATAAAGCAATAAATGAAACAAGGAAAGAAATGAAAACGAGTAGAAACAGCATAAATTTTACAAAGGCATCCCTGATGGCATTAGAAGTGCCGACAAAGGGAATGGCAACGGTATGTGATGCGAAAGAAAAAGGGCTAAGTTTATACGTAACAGCAACTGGTCACAAAAGTTTTTTCATACAAAAACGCATAGGTGGAAAAATTAAACGCATAGTACTGGGACATTTCCCCGATATGACAGTAGAACTAGCGAGGAAAGAAGCCCAGAAAATAAAAGGACAAATAGCGGAAGGGAAGAACCCTTGCGAAGAGAAAGAGAAAATAGCTGCCGAAAAAACATTTGGAGAAGCCTATGAAATGTACATGGATCGCCATACCAGAATAGAGAGTAAGCCACATACACTAAAAGATATCGAAAGACGGATGAGAAAAGTTTTACTCTGTTGGGGCCAAAGAGGACTATCCTCCATAAGCAGGCAGGAAGCGCAAGATATGCACAACCGCATAGGGCGAGAAAATGGGAAATATGAAGCAAACCGAGCGTTAGCCTACATCCGAGCCATCTACAACAAGATGATAGACTGGGGATGGGAAGGAACAAATCCAGCCGCTAAGATACAGAAATTCAAGGAGCAAAAACGAGATCGATTTATATTGCACGACGAACTGCCGAAATTCATGGAAGCCCTAGAAATGGAACCGAATAGAGACATGAAGGATTTCTTTTTGATGTGTTTGTATACGGGAGCCCGCTGTGGGAATATGTTGAGCATGCG
>JAITAS010000023.1 GCA_031284015.1 Puniceicoccales bacterium
GAAAAGAAGGAAGGAGAAGTTGGCAAAATATAGCAAAGCATCTTTTTTAGATGAGCCCAGAATTTCTCAATGGGTTTAGGTCTGGAGAATAGGGAGGAATGTAAAGGAGAGAACAGCCGGCGGCGGCAACGAGTTCCGTCGTTTTCCGATGCTTGTGAAATGATGCATTGTCCATGACCACTACCTGCCCTGGGATCAAGGCTGGCCCCAAAAATTGTTCCACACAGGCGTTGAAAAATTCAGTGTCCATTGTGCCTTTGTAGGCGCATTCCGCTATATGTCTTATTCGACGGCACATTCTAGGGATGTGTTTCTTTAAAAGATTTCCTGACTGTGAGGAAAATTATACATATGAGTATGCTTTCCACTACTCGGATGAGATAAAAATATGACCCCAATAGTTCATTAGAAAAACTGAGAATGGATACTCCTATCGCTCCAGCAACCGTGGAAGAACAATATGCTATGCTAAGGATAGACCCAATGTTCTTTCTTTTAAATATTTTCGACCATACTACTTGTCGAAGAATACCATATCCCCCCCAAAAACATCCCATTCCAACGATATACATGCTCAACCCGAAAATATTATGTGCGATCTCCAATCCGATTAACCCTAAAAGTTGAGAAAAAAGCAGCATTAATATATACGTTTTAATCCCTCTTCGGTCGATTTGATGCCCAAACAACAGTCCAGCAAAGACAATACTATACCCCATATATTTGTAACTTTTTATGGCGATGAGAGGATCAATGCTATTCTTTTGAAAAATATTACAAATGTGTACCGTTACCCCAGTCCCAATGAATGAAGTTAGGCATAGAATTGACATTAAGCCCCAAAAGAGCGGTGTTCGTAGAAACTCCTTCTGAGAAAGAGTACCCAAATGCTCCAGTGACCCAATGGAATTGTTGACAAATGTTGTGTGTTTGGGGTTGATATCATGAAATAGAATGAAGAACACTACTAGCGTAACACAACCAATAATACCCAATGTTTTATACGCATTTTGCCAATTTTCGTTCCCTGAGAGAAATCGCATTATGCTTGGCCAATATCCCGTTGCGATTGAAAAGAATACTCCACTCAATCCGACGACAATTCCTGGTGCTTTACTAAAAGTTTTTGCGATTTGCATACGTCCTAACATTGGAAACATATTTGGGCCAAAGCATCGTAAAATAGACAAATTAAAATACAAAAATATCACCGTAACCACGATGCGCATAGTCGGAGAATTGGAAAATTTTGTGCACAAAAATTGAGTATTTCCCAATGCAAAAAATACCGCAGTGCACATTAACAAAGCAACTAGTGTTGTCCGCCGGATGCCAATTTTATCCACCAAAAGTCCTCCGAGTAATCCCAGAAAACATCCCGTCATGGTGGAACATGTATACAACATGCTAAAAATATTTCGAGACAGTCCAGTACTAGCCAGGATGAAATCGGTTATAGCTCCGATGGTAACGCTTTGTCCCGGCAAGCCGAAAATTATAAGAAAACAAGATAAGCAAAATGAAAGGGCTAGCGGTATGTATTTATTTATCGGAATTAACATGCACAGATGCCCTATACCATAAACTAAATTTATTAGCAAATACAATATTAAATATTGACTTTTCTTCACATCTTCACTTTTTACTAATTTTTGATAGAAGCTTTTCATGAGAAACGATTATTTGAAGGCAGCCTCTGCAATCATTAGGGAGCCTAATATTTTAATAAATGTTGTATCCAGACGGGTTAAGCAACTAAGGGCAGGTTCTAAGCCTATGGTTGATTCATTGGAAAAACTTGACATGGAGGATGTTGCGTTGAAGGAAATAATAGAAGGCAAGATTTTCTATGAGCTGTATTCGAGTGAATCTACACTTACCAATAACAATCCTGCCCCTAAATAATTTAATATTGTGAAAAAATCCGCAACCCCAGGTAATGGTATTTGTGAAGTTCGCAACAAAAAGATTTTCCACGACTACTTCGTTGGAGAAATGTTCGAGGCTGGTATTGTTTTACTTGGACCGGAGGTAAAGTCTTTGCGGGCTGGTCATGCGCAAATCGGTGATTCTTTCGTTCGGGCCAACCGAAATGGTGAACTATTTTTATACAATGCAAATATTGCAGAATACAAGTTTTGCGAACCGAATGAATATAATTGCACACGCCCGCGAAAACTTTTACTTCATTTCAGTGAAATAAGAAAACTTCTGTTTGCTATGGAGCGCGAAAAGATGCTGATTTTACCCTTAAAAATTTTTTTTAAGCACGGTCTGGTAAAAGTAAATATTGCAATTTGCAAAGGAAAAAAACTTTTTGATAAACGGGAAACTTTAAAAAAGAAAGAAGCTCGCCGTGAGGCTGAGCGAGCGATTGCTTCCCGCCGGAATTCTAACATTAGCTAACATTAGGAAACCATAGGGCAAGCGGTTTTGCCATGGTCGGATCCATGCTTGAGATATATTATGTTTGCAATGATACTAAAAATATAATCATAGGGATAGAGATGCGAATCACAGGAGGAAAGGCACGAGGTATATTGTTAACCGTTCCAATTGGCGTTGAGTATTTGCGGCCAGCCACAGATTTTTTGAGAGAAGCGGTTTTTTCTTCTTTGGGAATAAGGACACGTAAGGCATTCGTTTTGGATCTTTTCGCAGGAGTCGGCAGTTACGGTCTTGAAGCCCTAAGCCGCGGGGCAGATGCTTGCGTTTTTGTGGAAAACAATCATTTGGCAGTTGACGCAATGGAAAATAATATAAAAGATGTTAAAAAATCTACCGCTAGAAATTTTACCACGAAGGTTTTTTGCCATGATGTTTTTACCTGGGCTAAAACCTGTGATGTCAAATTTGATATTATTTTTATTGACCCGCCGTACAATATGGTCGAAAATCGAGGCCAAGAATTGTTGGCAATATTTGCCCAATTTCTAAAACCTTCTGAGGAGTCTAGGATAGTTATTGAGGTCCCCGGATCACATAAAATAAACATACCAAATGACATTATCGAGATTAGAAGGTTGGGAAGAACTGGACACTCCAGACAACCGAATGCTTTGATATATGGAAAAAAATAATGGCAGTACGCTGAAAAACATTTCGATCGTATCGGCCACAACAGTCCTTTCACGCGTACTGGGTTTTTTGCGAGATACGACATTTTTTGCATTTTTTGGCTTATCGGAAATCGGGGCTGCTTTTTTACTAGCTTTTAGCTTGCCAAACCTGTTTCGACGACTCCTCGGAGAAGGAGCCTTATCCTCTGCCATTATGCCGATAATGTCATCGCATTACGTTCAATATGGCAAAGATTCAATGCTAAGGTTATTTAGCCACATCGTGCGTAGATTGCTAATAATTCTTATGGCGGTATTGATTGGTGCGTGTGGACTTATCGCATTGATTAATTCACTGCTCAATGATTCCAAGTGGAACGTGGCTCTAAGGTTTACGACGATACTACTCCCCTATATGGTTTTTGTATGTTTAGCAGCTGTAGTTGCGGTGGTATTGAATGTAATGGGCCAATTTTTCGTATCATCCATTAGTCCAATTTGGATGAATCTATCAATGATTCTATCCCTATGGATAGGAGGACATTACCTCGGCCTTAGTGGTTTACAACTCGTATATTGTTTGATAGTTGGAGTACTACTGGGTGGTTTAGTTCAGTTGGCTATACCATTGGTGGCAGTATTTATACGCGGTTGGAGACCCTCGCTTGATCCAAACGTACCAAAGCTGAAAGAAAATATGGCAGATGTTTGGAAATTATTTTTGCCGGGTATATTTGGAGCTGCCGTTGAACAGCTTAATTTCTTCATATCACGCACAATTGCCTATACATTTAACACATCGGCGGTTTCACTAATATACTTATCTAACCGATTGACAGAACTTCCAATGGGAGTTTTTGGCTGGGCAATCATAACAGTGTTCTTTCCAAACATAGCCAAAGCAGTTGGTTCAAAATTAGACGCAGCAAGCATAAACAAAACGTTCAACGAAACCTTAGTTGCCATGGTGTGGATTTTATTACCTTCGGCATTGGGCATATTTCTATTAAAAAGGGAAATTTTATCGGTCTTTTTTGTCCATGGAAAGTTTACGTTCAATGATATTTTCCAAGTATTGCCAATCATATCAATATACTGCATAGGTTTAATATTTTCGGGCGTATCCTCCCTATTAATCCGGGGATTTCATGCACTAAAAGATACCAAAACTCCTGCCTGTATTGGAATTGTAGTTTTTATGGTTAACGTAACGTTCTCCCTAATATTTTTGAAAATTTTTGAATCCATTGGAATTTCCATAGGCATAAAGCTGGCGCTGGCCAATATTCTAGCCACCATTACACAAACGGTATGTTTATTCACGTTGTTAAAAAAGAAATTAAAAGATTGGTCGATTTTGGCAGAGTTCAGAAACTACATTGCAATATTCCATGGATGCATTTGGATAGCTTTCATGGCGTTTTCCGTGAAAATGGCCGTAAAAGCATATTGCCATTTTGGACAATGGATTAATGATGTAATTACAATTATGTTGGCCGTAGCATTATCAGTGCTGGCCTATTCGGTCGTCAATCGAAAACTCATAGCAAAAATTTGGGCATTGCGAAAAATGTAAGACTTAACCCACTATAGTTAATCTTCTAGACAAGGGCCGAAAGAAGAGTTGGAAAGCAAAGAAGAAATGTATTACTGGAAAGATTTGAGTGTCAAGGTGATAGAATATGCCGAAATGAACGGAGCAAAAGAGACCAGTAAGGTGTTTAGCGTAGGTACCAGGACGATAAGCAGGAGGAAAAAGTTAGTGGGGGAAAAGGGGAACCTCAACCGAACCCCTTTGAATAGGAAGGCAAGGAAGTTGGATATGGGGGGACTTAGGAAGTACGTGGAGGAGCATCCGGACGCGCATCTAAAGGAGATGGCGAAGGAATTCAAAGTGAATGTAAGTTGCGTACACAAGGCACTTATGGAAGGATGAAAATCATACTAAAAAAAAGACAAGGGCCTATAAAGAACGGGATGAGAGACAGCGTGCGAACTATGAAAGGACAATATCTGCCCACAAAAATCTGCCCACAAAAAAGAGAACATAGTGTATGTGGACGAAAGCGGCATAGACGAACATCTCCACA
>JAITAS010000005.1 GCA_031284015.1 Puniceicoccales bacterium
TGTAAAAAAGCCGTAAATATTCAAGAATTTTTAAAAGATATTTAAAATATTTTAATATTCCTTCGGTTTTTCTGGTTTTCTTAAAACCTCTTTGGCTTTCCTAAATCTTTTTTGGAATCTTTTTCGGAAAACAGTTTTTTGGCAATAATTTGGCAATGATCTTTTCTTGGTGCTCTGTTTTGTGTTTTCCTTATCCCCCGCTAGGCCTGTGTTTATCTGGCCTTTGGATTGGGTGCAGGGGTTGGATTTGAACCAACGACCTTCAGGTTATGAGCCAAAGGAGATTGCTTGCCGTTTCTTTTCAAAAAAATTGCAACCTTTGTTTAGTACAACATGAAATTTGAAAATATTGATACTCAAAAATGTTCCATATGAGATCCCATAGAAGGTGCAATGTTCGATAATCGGTTTGCCTTTCCAATACCATTTCTTTAATTGAGTGAACATGGAATTGTTTAACAGTTTGGAGAATCGTAGGGAAGAATTACGGCATAATCCCAATGGAAAGTTTACAATGTATTTCTGCGGTCCGACGGTTTATAATTATGCCCATATTGGTAATTTTCGGACCTACCTCTTGCAAGATGTGCTTACTCGCACATTGGAAGTTAATGGATACAATCCTTGTGTTGCTAGAAATATTACGGATGTCGATGATAAAACCATCCGAGATTCAATAAAAAACAATGTTTCACTTAAAACCTTTACGGAAAAGTGGACAAAAATTTTCCACGAAGATTGCGAAGCTTTGAATATAAAAATACCCGATTTTGAACCTAAAGCCACTGAACATATCAATGAGCAAATCGACATGATAAAGGTCCTCATGGACAAAGGGTTTGCATACCTTGCTCAGGACAATTCAGTCTATTTTAGGATCGCTTCCTTTGAAAAATATGGAGCCTTGTCCAATGTCGGAAATCGCGAACTGAAGACTCAGAAATTCGACAGTGCTGGCAAAAAGAATTTAGCAGACGAATATGACCGTGAGAATGTTTCGGATTTTGCCCTTTGGAAATCGACAAAACCGGAAGATGGTGAAAATTTTTGGATGAGCCCTTGGGGAAAGGGTCGCCCCGGTTGGCACATAGAGTGCAGCGCTATGGCAAAAAAATATTTGGGAGATACCATAGATTTACATTCTGGTGGAATAGATTTGAAATTTCCACACCATGAAAATGAGATTGCACAATCCGAGTGTGCCAATGGCAAAAAATTCGTCAGGTATTGGATGCATGTGGCACATTTGTTGGTCGATGGATCCAAAATGTCCAAAAGTTTGGGCAATTTATACACCCTGGGTGATATTATGAAAAAAGGGTATTCCGCCCAATGTTTGAGGTATGCTCTTATTTCCGCCCACTACAGTCAACAGCTGAATTTTACACTTAATAATTTGGTCGCAGCAAAAAATGCCGTTGAAAAATTACAAAGGTTTTTTCATGAAATTTCACCGACGTGGAACGTTAAAAAGTTTGAAATTGCCGAGTGGAAGTTTTTAAAAAATGCATTTTTTGCGTTACTGGACGATATGAATACTCCGGCATGTTTGGGAAATATTTTTAAGCTTGTGAATGAGGTTTCTTTCGAATCGTTGAACGAAAAACAAAAGAATGAGTTGTGTGAAGAGTTTTCAACGGTCATGTATTGCTTGGGTTTACGTTTGGACGATAAGGACCAGGACGTCGAAATTCCCGAGAAAATAAAAATATTGGCAGAAGCAAGGTGGCAAGCTAGACGGTCAAAAAACTTTGTTGAAGCCGACAGATTGCGGCAAGAACTATCCAATCATGGATGGATTGTCAAAGATTCTCCAACCACATACACAATAGAAAAAAATGAACCTTAATTTTACAAATTTATTAATTGAATTGCAAAGGAACCATACGATTACCTTTGGGGCTACATTGAAGAAATTTGGGAACGATTTTAAAGTACAAAGGAGCTAAAGTTTTAAAAGTAAATGAGTAATCATTTGGAGTTTGGGGAACCTATCAGATCGTTATACCCAATGAAATATTTTGGAACAGATGGAATAAGAGGAAAATTCGGCACCAGTCCGATTGATGGAAAATTTTTTCGTAGATTGGCAAAGGTAGTCGAACGGTTTGCAATAGGAAAATATGATAGGAAAAATATTTTCATTTGTGTGGGACGGGATACGCGAAAGTCTGGAGTAGCCCTGCAGAAGGCGCTTATCTGCGGATTTTCTAGTGCTGTCAAAATATTTGATTGTGGTATTCTACCAACTCCAGCGATTGCAGAAACAACGCGATATGTACAAGCAGACATTGGCATTGTGATTACGGCATCCCACAATCCAGCATGTGACAATGGTATAAAACTTTTCAATGCGAAGGGAGAAAAGTTGACCATTGCGGAAGAAGGTGAATTAGAGCAAATGTTGGAAGACACCATCGACACTGTCTCCCAAGAGCCACAGGTAATAGATTTTCACAGTAAAGCAAAACAAAATTACTGCGACCAATATAAGAATTTTTTGCCCAATGAAGCTCTTTCTAAAATGGTAATCGCTTTAGATTCTGCCAACGGATCGACCTACGAAGTGGCAAGAAAAATTTTCGAACATTTTGGAGCCCAGGTAATACAAATAGGAAATCATCCGAATGGGGAGAATATTAACGACAATTGTGGCACCGAACATCCTGAGACGTTAGCAACTTTAATGAAACAAACGCAGACTTTTCTCGGAATTGCCCATGACGGTGATGGCGATCGTGTGATAATTTTCGATGAAACAGGAGAGAAGATCGACGGAGATGTCCTCCTAGGTATAATAACAGGCCATCTATTGAAAACCAATGGGTTGCCAAACAAGTCAATGGTAACAACGGTTCAAAGCAATTTGGGCCTTGACAAATATTTACAATCCATGGGGATAGATGTCATTCGATGTGATGTTGGAGACAGAAATGTCTATCAAGCAATGGTGCGGAATAATTGCTATTTTGGAGGCGAGAATTCTGGGCATTTAATTTTTAGAAAAATTTCTCCCATTGGGGATGGCATAACGGCGGCATTATTCATATTGGACATTACTAGGAATAACATTAGACCATCAAAACTAAAAACAAAGGTTGCCTTATTTCCGCAAAAATCTTTTAATATACTTGTGAATGCAAAGACACCACTTTCGGATATTCAAAATTTGAATGAAGATATCGAAAAGATAGACTCGAAGCTGCCATCTCCTCACCGCATATTAGTTCGATATTCAGGTACTGAGCCAAAATTACGGGTATTGGTTGAAGCGCCTGATCAGGAAGTAGTCAACGATGCCTGGAGAGATTTAAAACAATCTATCATTGAGCGTATGACAGACAATGGTATTTCGGCTTCGATTTTGTAAATCATGCAAGAGGAAGAGACAGAAAATAACATTCTAATAAGGGCGCAAAAGGCCATAGACGAAAATGATTTTATCTACGCTAAGTTTTTGTATCATGAAGCTTTAGCCATTAACCCTCAAGATACTGCGGCGAGGTCAGCAATGTATAGATTGAGGGATAAATTTTCCATTTCCACTTCCATATTCGATGGGATTAGATTAATTTTCTTTTCCCTAAAAGTATTAATCCATAAGGTAAGAAAAAGCTATGACAAAGTGATTAATGCCGCTGAAAATTTATTGGACATCAACCCGACGAGCGCATTTGCTTTCAAAAATATTTTACATGCGGCCTACGGAGCTGGGTATTACAAATTGGTAATTTTTGTGTCACAAAAAATAATTGAAATGGGCGCTGAAATTGAAGACTTGGTCGCCATAGCTCAGTCATACCTCAACGAAAAAATATTTGATCAAGCTGCTAAAATTGCTAAGGAGGTCACGGAACTAGATCCAACAAATGAAGATGCTAAGGACATTCTTTGGAAATCTTCCGTAGAAAAGCATATGAATTCAGATGTTGCATTGGTGACCGCCGATGGCAATAAACGATTTGTCCCTCCCAGAGTAGATGCGAATAAAATTTTTATTACTTCCCACGCTTCTCACAATGAGCAAGAAGAAAAGGATGATAGGAGGGGCGGTGGTCGACGTTAAGCAGAGGGAAAATGGCATGAAAATGGGAGATTCGAACGATAAAATTGTTATTGGATTGTGCACATTTAATCGCTATGAACCCTTGAAGGAAGCAATGGATTGCCTACTGCAAATTGATGTTCCGGAAAGGACGGATGTGGAATTTGTGTTGGTGGACAATGACAAAAATGCGGGAGCAAAATACATTTTTGATGCCTATGCGCCTGACATGCCCTTCCAATGTCACTACTTTGTAGAAATAAACCGAGGGCTAGCCCATGTCAGGAATCGAGTAATAGATGAAGCGTTAAAGTTACGTGCGACGGCAATTGCGATGTTTGACGACGATGAAATTGTGGTACAGGAATGGCTCGTTGAGCTGTATAAGGTATTCAAAACGTTAAAAATAGATGGTGTCGCAGGAACAGTCTACAGGTTACTTCCGCCCGATACGCCAAGCCTCATCAAAAAACTTTGGTTTAATCGCAAAGAGCCTGCAAATGTCCCAATTAAGCTATTACCCACCAACAATTGTCTTTTTTCAATCGATTTGGTGAAGCCCGAAGGTAAGAACATACGATTTAACAATATTTTCAATTTTTCAGGGCGAGAGGATTTGATATTTTCATTCGATGCCCTGTTGCAGGGAGCAATATTTATGTCCGCTCCCAATGCCATCGTAATCGAAAAATTTCCCAAGGAAAGAAGTACGTTTAAATATTTACTGAAGCGCTGGTTTGAAACTGGCATTTCCGATGTGATGGTGGCTAAACATTACAGCTTTGATAAAAAAAGGCGCACACTGAAAGAAATGCTAAACCTTCTGTGGAAATGTTTAACCTTGCCATTCCTGGTTCTGGGAGGATTAAAACCGCCCGCTTACGCCATTTTACGCATAGCAGCTTCGCTGGGTTGGCTATGCGGATTGTTTGGTAAACAAACGAACTATTATTTTAAGCACATTGATTAATGAGATTTTAGTTTCGGTCTAAATACCCACCATCTTACCTAAAATTATTGTTTACTTCACCATAATCTTCAGGTCCAGACATTTTTTCCATTGATCAAGTGCACTCTTGACTTGTCTTAAATTTGCGTGATCTTTGAGCGTGAGTTGTAAAAAATTCCACTGGGTTAAATCATCATCTTTAAAGGAACCATTTCTAACAATACCATCGATCCTCGCTTTCAATTTGCCGAATGCAGTGACAAACGCTCCCTTGGTATTAGCGTCAGCTATAGCAGTAATCGCATTATCAACCGCAACCTGTTTATCAGTCAAATCTTTGTCAATTGCAGGAGCAAAGTTTTTTATTTGCCCGACCATTGCCTGTGCCTTCTTGAGATTCTGCCTATCCACTTCGGTTCCTCCAGTTATCACCGTTAGTATGCGATAGGCCAATCTAAATGGCCGAGTAATAATCATCCATGCTATAACAGGGATAGCTTTGATTATACCCCTATTCTCTCCCGCCGCACAATATTCTCTGATTGTAGGTATTACTACAACAACCACCGCAAGGGTAATTGCCACATGCAGTTGTGCAGAGGTCAATGGCGATGCAGATTTGGTAAGATCAACCATTCTGTTTGCCAAGAGCTTAGTAAGCGGCATTGCCAAATGGCCAGCCTGTTGCATAACCTCCTTTACTGAGCTAACGGTCCTACCAGCAATATTTTGTGGAATGACATCTCCTTTCGCCAGAGCGGGGATTATATTGTTATTCCATGCATTAATTATTAATTTAGCAACTTTATGCAATTCCTCTGTCCCATAATTTGCGGCTTGATTTAGCAAATTTGTTATATTATCCATACCTCTCCCTTCTTAAAAATTTGATAACAAAGTGTGAATTGTGTAAAATTTTTCAAAAAACACAAACAAAATGGTAAAACTTTTTAATTTCTTGTTTTGTGTTCAAAAAGAGTTAAAAATATGGCCATGGCAATTGGGTCATGGCTAACGGAAAGAGGGTGTGGCATATTTTTACACGTAAGTTCCCTATCGGGAGGGTGCGGAATTGGATGTTTTGGGCAATCGGCCCATAATTTTATCAAATTTTTAATATCATCGGGGATGAAATATTGGCAGGTTTGTCCATTAAATCCAACAGGCTATGGGGATTCTCCCTACCAAAGTCCATCTGCCTTTGCGGGCAACCCATATTTCATTGATCTACAAGAGCTCGTTGGGGAGAAATTTCTTACGAATGGAGATTTGAACGTATTAATGGCAATGTCGGAATCGTTTGTCAATTTCGGTGAATTGTATAAAAATTTTTGGCCAATTTTAAAAATAGCATTTGATAATTTTTCATATTCGGGGAAACACATCGAAGCATTCGATCATTTTTGCCAACAATCCGCATGGTGGCTAGATAACTATGCTACGTTTATGGCCCTTAAAGACCATTTTGATGGCAGACGGTGGATGGACTGGCCTAGGGAATTTTTCGACCCTTCGGTGGCAGCGACTAAGCTCCGCTCCAATGAAAAACTTAGACGGACGGCAACTTTCTATAAATTCACCCAATGGATATTTGACAGGCAATGGAACAGGTTGAAAAATTTTGCAAACGATAATGGGATTAAAATCATAGGAGACATTCCAATTTTTGTTGGACTGGATAGTGCGGATGTTTGGGCGAACAAACGAATCTTTAAGTTGAACAAAGATGGATCGCCCAAATTTGTAGCAGGGGTCCCTCCGGATGCCTTTTCAAAAACTGGACAATTGTGGGGAAATCCCGTCTATGACTGGGATATTTTAGTGGCCGATGATTTTACATGGTGGACAAATCGAATAAAACGATGTGTGGAATTGTATGATGTGGTACGCTTGGATCATTTTCGAGGATTTTGCGACTATTGGGAAATTCCTGCTCCTGCTTCTACCGGAATGGGAGGAAAATGGGAAAAATCTGTCGGGATAAAGTTTTTTCAACATGTCAAAAAAGCATTTCCTAACATAAAACTCATAGCGGAAGATCTGGGATGTTTGAACGATGACGTTATGCAGTTGCTGCAAGATACGGGATTGCCTGGGATGAAAGTGTTGCAATTTGCATTCGATGGAAATAATAAAAACAAATACCTGCCCCATGAACATGAAAAAAACAGCGTATTATATCTCGGAACCCATGACAATGACACAACTGCAGGATGGTTTCGCTCGCTACCAGAGGATATAAAGCACCAGGTAAGGTGCTACATGCGGACAAGCTGCGATGACGGCGCATGGGATTTTATCAAAAAGGCATATGAATCGCCATCCAATTTACTGATTTTGAGCATGCAGGATATCCTTAACCTTGGGTCTGAAGCAAGATTTAATACTCCCAATGTCCCTTTCGGCAATTGGCAATGGCGGATGACCGCTAACCAATTTAATGGCCTATGCGAATCTCCAACGCCCCAATATCTACGCCATTTACAGGATATCTATGGTCGATAAAATTTCATTGACTCGACCGACATACTGTCCAAGGATATATGCAATTATCGGTAAGGAAATGCTTTTAAATTATGAAAAATTTTTCGACAAAATTTTCAAATTTATTGCAGTTATGCTAATAGCACTGTACCAAAATATTTTATCGCCTCTCAAAATTACGCTGTTTGGCCAATCTGCCCGATGTAGATTTTACCCAACATGTTCAAATTTTGCCCAATCAATGTTCGGGCGATATGCCTTTTTAAAAGCATTGTACTTTTCCATGAGGCGAATTTTACGATGTAATCCATTCTGGAAACGCAAAGGCTGTGGGAAAAAAACAAATAAAAGCTTGTTATAAACAAATTTATAAGCCATTAATCAGTCAGCTATCGCATATTTCACTATTTGTATTCCAATACTGCGTTGTTGGAGGCAGAAATGGTTATTTTCTTAATTCTGTGTAAGTTATGCTTGCATTTTTCGTTCAACAGGTAATCGAGTTTTATCAGTTGAATATGAAAATTTTGTGGCCCAAGAACGATGGTTATTTCATTTTTTAAGTGGAGTCTTATGGTCGACCAAATGGCGCCTGGGCGGTCATCATAATTTCTAAGGTCGAGAAATTTTATTGACTGAAAAATATTTGGGAATTCGTCTTTTAACATCATGATAAGTTCCTTGACAGTAGATATTCCCACCTGTGGGAGGAATTGTAACTTTTTTATGTCGCTTGCCTGTAGCACCAAATTAACGGGTAATATGGTCGAAATATCTTCTGGGTCATAGCAAATGGGAGAGAAAATTCTGCCGTCTCCTTCGTCGACGAGAAACAATTTTTTTTCATCATTAATGTTAGCTACAAATTTCAATATTGGCAAACATTCGTTGATTTTTATGAATAGCGCATCAGGGTAACGCTTTTCTATGAAAACACTCCTAATTTGAGAAATGGTTTCCAGCCTCTCTTTCATGGAAGAAATATCCAATGCAAACAAATCGGTACCTTTTTTAAGATGCAACTCATGGGCCAGCCACGTTGGTGTAATTTTTCCATCTGTGTTAAAAATTATCTTTTTGAGTTCATTTGTCGGAGGGATGGGCAGGGAGGAAATTTTTATGTTTGATTTTTTGAAAAATATGACACCCTCTGTTACCAGGGCGATACCTAAAAGTACAAGCGCCGCTAGTAAAAATTTTTTCCAATTTCCTATTAAATTCATTGGTCTTCACAAGAGCTAAAACTTAGCTTAAGTTACCAAACTTTTGCTTGTTTTCAATAAAATTTATATCAGAAAATATTTTCTGCGAAAGATTTCATTGACTAAAGCTCATGATACAACATTACAATCTGTCATGGTTAAGCAAGAATTATCCGGGAAGGTTTGTATTGTAACTGGTGCCGGTCGAGGGATTGGTAAGGCTATTGCCTTATCTCTTGCTGAAGCAGGAGGATATATAATTTGCGTAAGCAAATCCGAAGAGAGTTGTAGTGCCGTGGCGCAGGACATACAAATTAGGGGGTATTCCGCCGAACACATAGCTGTCGATGTGTCTTCTTTGGAGGCGGTTTCGGTTGCTTGTAAAAGCATATTAGGCAAACATTCTACCGTCGATATTCTGATAAATAATGCTGGCATAACACGGGATAATTTGATGTTGAGAATGTCTCAACAGGAATGGCAAGAAGTATTAAATACAAATCTGAATAGTTGTTTTTACTGGACCAAAAATTTATTGCACCCTATGATAAAAAAACGCTGGGGCAGAATTATTAATATGGCATCAATTGTTGGCTTGGTAGGTAACTTTGGACAGGCGAATTATGCGGCAGCCAAAGCGGGAATAATAGGATTTACTAAATCCATAGCTAGGGAAGTTGCATCCAGGGGCATAACAGCAAATGCAGTAGCTCCCGGATTCATACAGACTGACATGACCAGCAAGCTTGGGGAAAACATAGTAGCGGAGCTATTAAAAAATATTCCAATGAAGGAATTAGGAATGCCAAATGATGTGGCAGAAACCGTGAAATTTCTATGTTCGCAAGGAGCCAGATACATAACAGGCCATGTTATCAATGTGGATGGTGGAATGGCTATGTAAAAAAGACTTGCGTAGCAAAATAGTATTATTTTGATGCAGAAGATATGAGGGTTTTTACTTATGGCAAACAATAATATAGAATCAAGAGTTAAAAAAATCATTGTTGATCAATTGGATGTAAACGAAGAACAGGTAACGTTGGAAGCATCGTTCCTCGATGATCTCGGGGCTGATTCTCTCGATACTGTTGAGTTGGTAATGGCATTCGAAGAAGAGTTCAAAGACGAGATTAAGGGGGAGATTCCCGAGTCCGAAGCTGAAAAAATGCGTACCGTTAGGGATGTTGTTGAGTTCATCAACAAAAAAATAGCCAGTGAATAGTAAGTCATCTCATTGAACAATGACCACCATACGTGCAATTAACGGGTTTGGGAAACGTGTTGTCGTTACGGGTATTGGTCTTATTACTCCCGTAGGAATCGGGACAGATGAGACTTGGAAAAATTTGATAGATGGGAAAAGTGGGATAACGGCTGTGACATCTTTCGATGCCAGCAATTATCCATGCCGTGTAGCCGGAGAACTCAAGAATTTTAATGCGGCTGATTTCATCGATAGCAAATCCATAAAACGCAATGATATATATGCGATCTATGCGGTTGCTGCTGCAAAACTTGCAGTCGACGATGCACGAATCAATCTCAATGGCATTGATAAGTCTCGCATCGGTGTCATTGTGGGATCTGGCATTGGAGGTATGTCAACGATAACGGAGCAGACTGAAATCTTTCTCAAAAAAGGGCCCAGGTATGTTTCTCCTTTTATGATACCAGCTCTAATTGCGAACATTGCATCTGGGATCATTGGCATGGAATTAGGGTTGAAGGGTCCGAATTTTGGCGTTCTTAGTGCATGTGCGACGAGTACCCATTCAATTGGGGAGGCTTTTAACTGGTTGAAACTTGGGAAAGCAGATGCTATCTTTGCAGGTGGCAGTGAGGCTGCCGTTACACCTGTAAGCCTTGCTGGTTTCTGTTCCATGAGAGCTGTTTCGACGTCACACAATGATGCTCCAGAATCCGCTAGTCGTCCATTCGATGCGAACCGCGATGGTTTTGTCATGGGGGATGGGGCAGGGATTTTGCTCCTAGAAACCTTGGAGCATGCACAGGCTCGGGGAGCAAAAATTTACTGTGAAATCGTGGGGTATTCTGCCAGTTGCGACGCATACCATATAACTGCTCCCGACCCAAATGGAGAAGGTCTTGTAAGATGCTATGTGGAACTATTTGCGGAAACAGGTATAAACCCTTCCGACATACAGTACATTAATGCACATGGCACATCAACTTTATACAATGACAAATATGAGACAATGGCTATAAGGAAATTTTTCGGAAACCATGCGGATAAGCTTTTTATCAGTTCTACAAAGGGTGCAACCGGCCACCTATTAGGAGCGACCGGTGCCGTTGAATCCGCGGTTTGTGCCAAAGCAATAGAAACTGGAATAATTGCTCCGACAATAAATTACTCCACTCCAGATCCAGCATGTGATCTTAATTATGTGCCGAATAAATCCATTAAGGCAGAGGTCCAATATGCAATCAACGAAAGCATGGGATTTGGCGGACAAAATGCAGTTCTGATGTTTAAAAAATTCTCTTAGAGCCTACTTTTATGCAAAAATTGAAGAAACTTGCCCATAGAAAATTTTTCTTAAGTATATTATAAATACTAATTTTGTGATATAACTTTTGTCTCCATAGTACTTTTTTATCTTTAATTTTTCAACTCCAAAGGGCAATTGGTAAGGTTGTCCGGACTCATTCTTCATAAAGAAGCTTGATTGAAGGAAAAGGAAACTTTTAGTCACAATGTTTGAAAGGTTGTTCATTTCTTGCCGCGTCATTTTAATTCGGCCGTTGGAACTTGTTCTTCCTTTGTGTTAACATCAGTATTTGGTGTCAAAGTGTTTTTTAAGGTTGCTAATTTGACATTCAAACTTAGATGTTGGCATTGGATCTCTTGCAAGGTCCATATCGGATATCCAAATGTTTTTTTCTTTTAGGGTCGATAATTGGAATTCGATCTTATTTGTGCAAAAAGGGAGCATCGGGAGTAGTTGGCGAGCTTCCGTATACTGAATGCCGAGAAAATTAATCCCCACCAAATTACATTGCTTTTCCACATCTTCTATGTTTTCTATTTTATCGTCAATGAAGATTATTTTTTTAGGTGTGACTTTGGCATATGCAAGGAATTCCATCAAACACTGTGATTTTGGAATGTTTCCACAGCAAACTACTCCCGAGCTATATGCTGGTGGATATTTTCCTCCAAATTTTTTAAAATGTTTGTCCGATAATGAAGGCCAAAATGCCTTAAAATTATATCCAAAACTTTCTAATGTTGATATTCTCCATGCCATTGGATCCATTACTGCAGCAATGGGTTGCATGGAAAGTGCAGTTAAAACAAGAGATTTTATATTTCTTTTACGTAAACTTTTGACGAGCTGCGGCATTCGCTGATTGACCAAAAGATTTTTGCTGGATACCAAGATAGATGTTGCAATTTCATACAGTGCTTCTTCTGAAATATTAGAAATATTCCTATTGCACCATTCAATAAAAAAATCATGATTCTGAGCTTGCCAGACCTGTTCCGAAAGCGTTGTTAATACTTCATCACAATCAAATATTACCAAAGTCTTGCTGTCAATATTTTTTAACTTATCCTCAATATCATCTATAACATTTGCAATTATTATCATACTGCCTATACCTTAAGTTTTCCTATATAAAATAAACTAATACTCAATTATTGCAACAATTTCAATAAAAAGTAAAACATTTTACTGTAATTAAAAACTTGACCTGGGTTTGTGGAGTTAGTAAAGTTATAGTTGGTAATACGAGCCATACATTTTCTTACAAAATCTTAATCCATAGCTTAAATTTTCACGTTTTTCACGTCAAACAGAATTTTTTATTTTCTAGGTAATGTTCAAATTTTGCGGATGTTTTGCTGAAACAAAAAGGCAATATAATTTATATCCGATTAACACATTACAAAAAATACGCGAAAATGTTTCGTGAATTAATTGATATTTTTGCTGAAATCTGTACACTGTACCTAGTTTAAGAAATATATTTTATGTCAACGTCCAAACGGGCAATACTTCCCTGCAGTCCACAAGCGTACAAATCTCGAGTTCCCCGTCTTCCATGACAGTTGGGGGCCCGTGTTATAGCCATATGAGGAATATTCTTCAAGAATGTGGAGTTGGGGTCAAACTTGGTACCAAGCAATTGACTGTCTATACCTCTGAACTTACGGGTCCACAGGGAAGTAGGTCCGCACCCGTAGGGAGTAAAAATATAGAAAAGCAAGGAGCAATTACAAAGTTCGAAGAGGCGAAACAAAAGATTGCTTTGTACTTCAGGGTATGGATGAGGATAAAAGCTTTCTTGCTTGGTGATAAATATAAATACAAAACCCAGGTTTCCCAACGAGCTCTTGAGAAAATGAACGAAACATCACAAAAGAAATTTTTAAAGCTTGCATTTGGGTGTATTGCATTACCAGGTAACAAAGAAAACATTAAACAAAACGTGGAAAGTTTGCTAGGTTTTTGCAGTGACAAAATTTCCCCTAAGTGTATTTTGGAAGCTTTATACTCATTTCACTTAACAAAGGTGCGCTGAAGAGCAGAAAAGAAGGAAGGAGAAGTTGGCAAAATATAGCAAAGCATCTTTTTTAGATGAGCCCAGAATTTCTCAATGGGGTTTAGGTCTGGAGAATAGGGAGGAAGGTAAAGGAGGGAACAGCCGGCGGCGGCAACGAGTTCCGTCG
>JAITAS010000020.1 GCA_031284015.1 Puniceicoccales bacterium
GCTCAACACGAAATTACATGTGGCCGTGGATAAGGCTGGTCATCCGCTTAGAGTCATTGCAACGGAAGGTACAGAACCGGATTGTAAGCGGGCATTGGAATTGGTCTCGTCCGTAGATACAAAATTTGTCCTTGCAGACAAGGCCTACGATTCCGACGAAATTATCTTTTCCCTTTCCTCCCGAGGCATTGTGCCTATCATCCCTCCCAGGGTAAACAGAAATTTTCAGCACCTCTATGATAAAAATATTCACAAAAAACGACACGTTATCGAAAACACCTTCCTGCGAGTGAAAGAATGGCGCTCCCTTTCTACTCGATACTTTAAAAATATCAGTTCCTTTGTCTCAGCTTTTCACATCCGCTCTATCTCCCTTTTTGCCGGTTAATTTGATGACACGCTCTAGAACGTGGACTTGTACAAGCGACGCTATAAAATTGAAAACATGTTCGGCAGATTGAAGGATCGCCACCCGCTACGACCGCTGCGCTCACACCTTCTTCTTTGTCACTTACATTGCCTGTTCTTTCCCCTTTTATTTGAGTTTTTGAGTCCTGACCCTAGTCTTAAAAACATTTCCCAATAAGAAAAATCAAAACAATTATGAATCGACATTCCACTAAAAAAGTAGCGAAGATCTGACTAAAGAAAAATCTCCAGAAACTAGAATTTCGTTGTTCGCAGTATACACAAACTACCCAAAGCCAAAAACAGGCATTTGCTTTGGTAAAAGCTTTGGTAAAAAATTCTGGAACCTAGTACAAAAAATTACTGAATCAATCAACCCTTCTTTCCTTTTGAGTTAACTTGTGCTATTTTTCTATCTGCGGCCAGATTTACTAGCGTAGTAATGAGTGATGGTAAATTTATGCCAGCAGCATTTGCACTCATTGGGTAAAAACTATTTTGTGTCATTCCAGGAATTGTATTGATTTCCAGGAAAAAAACCTTTCCCGTTTTCTTTTGAAACAAAAAATCTATCCGAGCCCAATCCCTACATTCACAACATTTAAATGCCGTTTCGCAATACTGTTTCACCATGTTTCTAGTATCCTCTGGAATTCTTGCGGGACATATCTTGTTAGAATATCCTGGAGTATATTTATTCCTGTAATCCAAGAAACCTTCTTTGGGTAGAATTTCCACAATTTCAAGTGCTTTGCCATCAAGTACGGCTACCGTTAAATCCACTCCACTTATCTTACGCTCAATGATGTATTCCATGTCTTTACTTAAATTTTGTATTGTTTGCTTCAGCTCCATTTTCGATGAAACGACATGGGTGTCTATGCTACTGCCTCTGGTGTTTGGCTTTACAAACAAGTGATATCCTAGAGTATTAATAATCAAATCTGCCGAAGGAGCACTAGTCAGCATAAAGCTTACGCCATCGACTATAGGAATTCCAGCTTTTGATACTATTTCTTTCGTGAGGAATTTGTCCATACACAATGCGCTGGCCTTTGAATTGCTTCCGACGAAGGTCAATCCTTCCGCCTCCATGGCTGCTTGTAATCCACCGTCTTCCATAAATTCCCCATGGGCAATGGGGAAAATTATGGCATCCTTTTGGATTGCTTCCTGGGATAACACATCCTCTGTTAGAATAATTTTTTTTGTGGGAAAAATATTTCGACATACCTGATATACCGCCTCGCTTGACAGCAGTGATATGTCTTTTTCAGACGATGAAGCACCACCACTTAAAATTATTACCTTCTGAACATTTTTATTCACCATAGTCTCCCATTATGGGTTTAATGTTCACATGTCGAAGCATTTCTGGGAAGATTCCTCCAATAGTTTTTGCCACATATGCAATGCACAATGTGGCCAGAAAATACATAAATTTCCTCTGACAAGACATTGAAGAAGATCAGAACGACCCTGGGTACAGGACTCATAGGAAAAGTATTGACACTGCGAGCAAGAAACGAAATTGGAGGCTCCAACTATGTAGCAGGTAAGAGAAGAGGCGTTTGAACGAATAAAGCAATATTTTCCGAAATGGCGAGGGAAGCCGCGGGTGGATCGACCGGAGAGTGATCGGCAGGATAGTGTACGTACTTCGAAACGGCTTAAGGTGGAGAAAGGAAGGAGTGTTTGCGAAAATTCTACAAAAATTGTCCAAGGGGGGGATCGAAATTTTGATGGTCGCACACCATTTGAAAGTTCACAGGACGGTGGCGAGTCTGAAAAAGGGGGCTTCACCGCGGCACATTGGGCGAAGGAAAGAGAGACTCGGCAGCAAGTTACATGTCGTTTGCGATGCCTTCGGGTATCCGGTGAGATTGTTACTGACGGCAGGTGATGTTAATGGCATCGTCGGTGCCGGAAAACTATCCAAAGATCCATCGGACAAAGGCCTACCGGAGGGGTGAGTTATTTGCTTGCAGATAAGGATTACGACGCCAACTGGTTCCGCGAAGGATTGAAGCGGCAGGGAACAGAACCGTGCATGCCCTTCATGGGCAGCCGCAAAGTCCAGCAACCCTACGATGTGGACCTGCATAAGCGACGCCATAAAATTGAAAACATGTTCGGCAGATTGAAGGATTGGCACTCAATCGCCACCCGCTACGACCGCTGCACTCACACCTTCTTCTTTGCCATCTCCATTGCCCGTTCTTTTCTTTTTTATTTGAGTTTTTGAGTCCTAAGCCTGGCTACCTTATTTTATATGCGGAGGAAAAATTTTTTTAAAAAAACTATTGGCAAACACATTCTACTACATATAGTAATGTTCATTGAATTTTTCACTACATGTAGTGTTTTGGGTTTATGTTAATATTTTTAGCTTGAGAAGGAGATTATTTATGGGCACCGTACCACAAACAGCAAAAGATGTATCAAATAAAGTTGCAGTTGAGGCAATTTTGCATAGTCAAATTTTCCAAGTTCTTGTTGAAGCAGGAAACTCTACGGGGGAATATGGTCAGAAGATAGCTTGGGATCTAGCCCGTGAAGTCATTGCGAAAATTTGGGAATATAATAAGGATAATCCTACTAGCACCGAACAAATTGAAAATTTTATTGAACAGGTATTATTTGCTTCCCCGCATCAGCAAACGACCAAAGCGTTCATTTTAGCACGCGACAGACGTGATCGAGCCGGTGATTCTGCCATTCAGACGGAAGTTGACAAGGTAAATCAGTATATTTCACGTGCAGACTGGGAAGTGCGTGAAAATAGCAATATGTGCTATTCATTGCAGGGACTGAACCATTATTTATCAGGAGCATTGAGCCAAACCTATTGGTTAAATAGCGTTTATCCATCTCATATTAAAAATGCCCACGAGTCCGGTGACTTGCACATTCATGACCTAAATCAGCTATCGGTCTATTGCGTTGGGTGGGATTTGGCGTCTTTGCTGAAGGAAGGTTTTTGTGGCGTTCCTGGCAAAACGGAAGCATATCCACCAAAGCATTTCAGAACGGCCCTAGGGCAGGTGGTAAATTTTTTCTACACCTTGCAAGGAGAGGCAGCTGGAGCACAAGCATTTTCGAACTTTGACACGCTGCTGGCACCATTCATTAGGTATGATAATTTATCCTTTGAACAGGTAAAACAAGCCCTACAAGAGTTTGTGTTTAACATTAACGTGCCGACCCGCGTAGGGTTCCAGACCCCATTTACGAACATAACTCTCGATCTATTTTGTCCAAAACACTTTGCCAATGAGCCAATCATAATAGGTGGTGAATTCAAACAGGAAAAATATTCGGATTTCCAGAGTGAAATGGATATGTTTAACCGTGCGTTGTTTGAAGTTATGGGAGAAGGTGATGCTCGTGGACGCATCATGACATTTCCAATTCCGACCATTAATTTGACAAAAGATTTTGATTGGGACAACAAAAACCTAAAGGGGTTATGGGAGATGACCGGTAAATATGGTATTCCATATTTTTCCAATTTTATCAACTCGGACATGAATCCGGATGATTCTCGTTCGATGTGTTGTCGCCTAAGAATTGATAATACCCAATTGGAAAAGCGTGGAGGAGGACTATTTGGAGCGAATCCACTAACCGGTAGTGTAGGAGTTGTAACGATAAATCTTCCAAGAATTGGATATTTATCGAAAACCAAGGAAGAATTTTTTGATCGCCTATCGGCGATAATGGATATCGCGAAGGATAGTTTGGAAATCAAAAGAGCACTATTGGAAAAATTGACGACATCGAATTTGTACCCATACACAACATTCTATTTGAAAGACATTAAATCTCGGTTTGGGCAATTTTGGAAAAATCACTTTTCAACGATTGGGTTAGTGGGTATGAACGAAGCATGTTTGAATTTTTTACACCAAGACATAACGACCAAAGTTGGAAAAGCTTTCGCATTGGAAGTTTTAGATTTTATGCGTGAAAGAATTATTAAATTCCAAAAAGAAACGGGGAATCACTATAACCTAGAGGCAACACCTGCCGAAGGAACCTCATTCCGGTTGGCCAAAAAAGATAAAACTCGGTTTAAAGGTATAAAATCAGCCAATGAACAAAATCAACTTGAGCAAAATGACGTACCATTCTACACTAATTCTGTTCACGTTCCCGTGAATTTTACGGATGATTTGTTTGAACTCTTGGACCATCAGGACGAACTGCAGACAAAGTTCACAGGAGGAACGGTTGTCCATGCATTTCTTGGGGAAAGGATATCAGATTCCGAAGTAGTAAAAAATCTTGTCAAGAAAATTGCAGAAAATTACAAACTACCGTACTATTCATTGACCCCAACTTTCTCCATCTGCCCAGAACATGGATATTTGACTGGTGAACAAAAAACCTGTCCCCATTGCAACAAAAAGACGGAAATTTATTCCAGAATAGTTGGCTATTTACGACCTGTGCAACAGTGGAACGATGGAAAGCAAGCGGAATTCAAAATGCGGTCATCTTTACAATTTGACCAGTGTTATCACTCCCAAACAAGGTAAGATTTTACCGTTTGACATTAATCAAATCTCTACTAGATCTTCCGACCATGGTAGGGCAAGAGTTATTATCCGGCTATGATATTTTGTTGGTCGATCTATATGGAGTTATTTGGAGTGGAACATGCCTGTTTCCTGCGGCCCTTGATGTACTAAACAAATTGATGACACTAGGCAAAAGAATTGTCATAGTATCGAATATTTCTCTCGTTTCAGAAACTATAACAGAGGAATATGGGCGCAGGGGGCTTTTGGTGGGAACACATTTTACAAATTTCGTCACTTCTGGAAATGCGTTCCGTGACATCTTGATAAATCATAAACTGCACTTTAAAACAGTCAAAAATCCCAAAAAATACTTTGTTTATGGAGCGGAAAATAGTGCCGCTTTTTCAGGAACAGACTTCGAAAAAACATCCGATTTAGACGAGGCTGATTTTGTTTACATATCCATAACCCAAATTTCGGATGATGAACGTGATAAAATGCCAGATACTATGAAACAATACCTACATGTTGCCCGTGTAGATGGTGATGATAGGTTTTGGGAGTCCGTATCGGTAGAGCCTTTTGTTACCACTTTGAAATATTTTTTAGACAAAGGTAAGCCTGTCGTAATTGCTAATCCAGATAAAGTAGCACTGTGTGCCGTTTTGGAAACTCCAGATTCTAAAGAATATGTACCAAAACCAATTGTAAAACAGGGACTTTTGGCCCAAACATATGAAAATATGGGAGGAGAAGTTTTTGCAATTGGCAAACCATATCCACAAATTTATCGCCATGCCTTAGAAAATTTGGCAACGACAATGGAGATTTCTTTGGGCAATATTTGTAAAAAACGTATTGCTATGGTAGGAGATTCTCTTGAAACCGATATTCGTGGAGCTGAAAATGCCAGCAAACATATGGGATGTTCCATTGACAGTATTCTTGTTTTATCTGGCATTTCAGCAAGAGACATCGCCAGATCATACGGAAAGGTTTCCCTTGAAACAATGGACAAAATTTTTTCCAGAGAAAAACTTACTCCGACACACGTAATATCTGCACTCGATGGGCAAGCCAAAGTCTATTTCTAAACTCTTTGTGTTTTGTCATTTGCATAAATACTTCAAATCCATGGTTTTTAACCAAACAAAGGTTATTTTATATTTATTTTACTTAGCAAGGGACTAGGAAAGAGCAGAAGAGGAAGAAGGGCAAAGTAGCAAAATATTGCAGAGTTTTCGCCTAGAGTTAGCCCAGAAATTTTCAATGGGATTGGGGATGGAGGAAAATCAGAGAGTAGCCGGTAGCATGGGTGAGGTTTTATGTCCTTTGCTGTTTGTGGAATGTAGCACTGCCCATGACGGCCGCCCGTCCTGGATTCAGGGTAGGAGCAAGAAACTGCTCCACCCGGGCATTGAAAAACACGCTATCCCCATGGTGCCATCATAGCTACACTCTGCTTCTCACATTGCCATAGCCAACCATCATATCCACCCTGTAAAACTTTCTCCCCGACACAAACCCGAATACCTTTTTGCTCACTGGCGACCGAGCCTTCCGCCGATGGAGGTGCTCTCTAGGCCATTTTCATCCACCTGCGCCATATTCTCTTTTTTGTTTGAAGATGTTTGCCCTTTCATAGGGCGTGTCGTCAAATAAAACATTGACAAAATGAGAAAGAAGGGCAAAAGCGTGGAGCATGGACGCAAAAGCACACGGAAGGCACGACATATCAGATGAATTATGGAGAAAAATGGAGAGGCTGCTACCCGGAGGTAGTGGAAAAGTCGGT
>JAITAS010000037.1 GCA_031284015.1 Puniceicoccales bacterium
TCTCTTTTACTCCGTTGATTTTGGCATATTCTATCACCTTGACACTCAAATCTTTCCAGTAATACATTTCTTCTTTGCTTTCCAACTCTTCTTTCGGCCATTGTCATGAAGATTAACTATACCTCTAAGGGATGCCCAAATATGGAGCGAGCGAAGGGATTCGAACCCTCGACATCCACTTTGGGAAAGTGGTGCTCTACCAACTAAGCTACGCTCGCACTCAGCAACACAGCAAGTTGCATGGGCCTGGCTTTTTGTCAACGATTTTTCTGGGGGTAGGAGATTGCCATGAAGTAAGGTTTACTCTTCATTAATCTCAAACCCCTCAAGACCAGAACCGTAAACGAGTTGCTCTTTTATTTTGCTCTTGCAAATTTTTCGTACCTAAGAATCGTAGCTCACAATTAATGAAAGATAAAAGTCAATTCATTGGTATTGTGCTGATAATCTGTGCATTTGTGTTGATGTTTAAGAATGCTTCCGACCAAGCGAACCAAGCGAAAATCGCAAACCAGAACAATGAACCAACGGAAACTACCCGTAGAGAACCCGCGAACATCGAAGTTGTTCAGGATTTGGACATGGGAATGAAAAACATTATCGGGGAAGAAAATCTTTCACGGGCTGAAAAATTTTTCACACTGAGGAATGATGTCATTGATGTCATGATCTCCGATTACGGAGGCACAATAAAAGCTGCTGCATTAAAAAAATACCAGTCCATTCAGGATCAGCCAGATGTTGTAATTTTTAATGACGGTTGTGGCATAAACGCGATGTCATTGAGCTCCAGCAATGAACAATTTTCCAAATTTATCCAATCCGGACAATTTGATAAAATTTCGGTGGGTCAGTACGATATCACGTTATCAAAGACTGCACCTGAGGGCTATACCATAACTAGGCAATATCACTTGGCTGCCCAGGACGGCAAAAATTCAGATGGATATGTTATTAAACATACAATTCATATCGAAAATAATACCAATATACCCATAAATGTCGGTAGTCTATCTTTGTTTCTAGGTTCCATGCCAGCAACTCCGAGCGATGTCATGGGGGACTATCTAAATTTCGGAATGTTTAATGGGAAAAAAGAAAATTTTATAAAGCTGCGGGATTTTCAGGCGAGCAAGGGATTTTTAGGATTTGGGAAAAGGGAAGAGCGAAAAGTAATTTCTAATGGGGAAAAAATTGTGTGGGGTGCGATAAAGAATCAATTTTTTACGGCAATTTTGACACCCGAAGAGGAAGCCGATGGTTATATTACATGTCCAATTTCTATCCTTGATAAATACTCCAATAAAAAAGAGGAAGGCATTGAAGCATCGATGCTATTTAACGTTGGTATTATCGATGGTGGGAAAAGCAAAACGCTCTCATCGGATATTTATATAGGACCAAAGGATTTTTCCAGGCTGTCAAAATTAGGAAAAGAGCAGGATAGGGTGATGCAATTTGGTTTTTTCGGTGCCATAAGTGAACTTCTTTTGCGAATGATGTTGGGAATTCACACAATAATTCCAAATTGGGGTTGGGCAATAATTGTTCTCACAACAATAGTAAAACTTCTACTCTGGCCGCTGACAAATGCCCAGGTGAAATCTTCGAAAAAAATGGCAGCTGTCCAGGAGCCCTTGAAAAAAATCAAAGAAAAGTACAAAAACAATCCACAAAAATTACAGACGGAAACATTAAAGCTGTTTCGAGAAAATGGAATAAATCCAGCTGCCGGATGCTTGCCAATATTTATACAAATTCCGATTTTCTTTGGGCTTTATTATATGTTACGTACGGCATCTGACCTACGGTTTGCACATTTTTTGTGGATAAAAGATCTCTCACTGCCTGATACGGTTGCACATATTGGTCGTTTCCCTGTGAACATTTTACCATTGGTCATGGGCGTAACCATGTTTTGGCAGATGCATATGACGCCAGTTCCAACATCAGACAACTCACAAAAATTAATGCTCAAACTAATGCCAGCCATCTTTTTTCTCTGTTGCTATAGCTTTCCATCTGGCTTAGTTTTATATTGGACAGTACAAAATTTGTTGACGATTGTTCAACAATTTACAACGTCACGCAACAGTAAAATACAGAACGAAAGTAGCATAAAAAATTCTGTAGGAAAGCGTACTACACGGTTATCGAAACGGAAGGAATAGCGATGTCAGGACATAGTAAGTGGGCAACAACAAAACGGCATAAGGCTGTCATCGATGCAAAACGTGGGAAAACGTTTAGCACATTGAGCAAGGACATATCACTTGCCGCACGGGATGGAGGGAGTGATATAAACTTTAACGCCAGGCTAAGGGTTGTTGTGCAAAAGGCTAAGGAAGCCAACATGCCTGCCGATAACATCAAAAAAGCCATTCAAAAGGGCACAGGCGAATTGCCTGGCATGTCAATTGAGGAATTGATATACGAAGGGTACATTGCGGGGGGAGTAGGCGTAATTATAGAGGTAACCACCGACAATAAGAATCGTGCAGCAAGTGATATTCGTAGCGTACTGACCAAAGGCGGAGGAAATTTAGCAAGTCCGGGAGCATTGATGTTCAACTTCCAAAGAATGGGACAATTTTTCATATCAAAGGAGGAGGTCACCGAAAACAAGCTAATGGAAATTGCACTAGATGCAGGAGCTGAAGACATCAAATCCGATGGTCCAGATTTCGAAGTTTTGTGTCCAATTTCAGCTTACTACACTTTAGACCAGGCAATAACGGGGGCAAATATTAAATGTTTATCATCTGAAATTGCATATGTACCCAATTCTATTATACAAATAACCGATGCAGAGCTAGCTTCCAAAATACTAAAAACCATTGAAAAGCTGGAAGATTTGGATGATGTCAAAAATGTTTTTGCCAATTTCGACATCGACGATTCGATTGAAACTAATTAGACGAAGTTGATCACTTTGTGACTTTAGGAACTAAACGTTGCATTGTTGTGCAAAAAAATAAATCTGTTTTTCCCGCAAAGATCACGAATCGACTCAAATTTGCAAAAATAATCTTTGGCACAACTTATGATAAATTCATGTTGAAAGCACCCTGTTTCCAATGCTAGGATACCATCCTTTGCCAAAAATTTACCGGCCCCACTGATAATTTTAAAAATATCGGCCAGTCCCATGTTGTTAGATACCAATGCAGATTTTGGCTCAAAATTTTTTATTTCATCCTGGGAGTTTGCAAATTCTCCATCGGTTAAATATGGCGGGTTTGAAATAATCACGTCAAATACCCCATCAACATTTTCCAGCCAATCGCTCTTCATAAACCTAATATTATCTATCCTATTTCTTAGTGCATTTTTTCGAGCCATTGAAAGCGCATTTTGGCTTATGTCGATGGCTAAAATATTCGCCTTTGGGAAATATTTCGCTAGGGCCAGTCCAATTGCTCCACTACCGGTACCCAGGTCCAAAATGGATCCGATCAATCTATTCCTAAAACGTGAAATGATTATGTCTACGAGTTCTTCCGTTTCATGTCTTGGGATTAAAACATTTTTATCGACTGCGATGGATAAACCATAGAACTCAACTTCACCGATGATATACTGTAATGGCTCATGTTTTCCGCGCCTAGATAGCAAGCGTTGAAACTGAGATAATACGAAATCCTCGATATTGTTCTTAAAATTTAAGTGGAGAGACAACCGTTTACACCCGAGCAAGTGCGATAACAATAGCTCAGCATCCAACTTAGCAGTTATGATTCCTTTGCTTTTTAAAAAAAATTCTGACCGTTTAAGAACTTCTATGAGCGATGGCATTTTTAGTACGCTTTTTCCTTGCTACATGCCTGCATATTCCCCAAAATACATACCCCAGGAATATTATGGCAAGCGCGACATCACGAAACAATGCGACGAGCGAAAGGACTGTCATTGTGATCAAAAATGTACCCCACTTGGTTTGCGTATTCCAATCGACCTTTTTAAAACTGGGGTAATAGATGTTGCTTACCATCAACCAGGCAATTAGCAGCATTAACGGAGGTAACATTAGGGACCACGATTTCAGATCATATTCATTAAGTACCAGCACAAGGGAAACAATAACCCCTGCAGCAGCGGGAACAGGCAATCCTAGAAAGTCATAATTGTTTTTTTCTTGTTCAGCCTTTGGAAGCAAGGGGTGCGTTATCACATTAAACCTTGCCAATCGTACACTTGCGCACAGCAAATATAGTGATCCAAAAATCCAGCCAACTTGCCGAAAAAATGGAAATTGTTCCGTTGGCGACAATATCATCAGAAAGACCATCAGAGCCGGCGCCACTCCAAATGATACCACATCGGCTATCGAATCAAATTCTTTTCCGAAAAGAGATTCCTTTCCGCCCAATCTGGCAATCCTTCCGTCCAATAAATCACATATTCCCGAAAGAAACACGAACCAAACGGCTTGTGTATAATATATCGTCGACATTGTTTCTGAAATCGAACAATATCGTGCCTGCATGGAACGAATGATGGATAAAAAACCAAAAAACAAATTCGACGCTGTAAATAAGCACGGTAGCAAATAAATTTTACTAGCATCTACCAAGCTTATACTTTCACTTTTACTTTTCACTGGAACACACCTATTAAAAATTAACAAAGCTGCAAGAGGGAATACTTCTAAAGCATTTCTCTGACTACAAACGCACTAGGGCATGAATTATTAAACAATCTCAAAGTTGGCATCTGTGAAATTTATTGGTGATTTTCACATTGGACTGTTTTATCGCATTGTGTGGATTACGATATCACAGCGCCTATCGGAAGCAGCATCTTCCTTGCGTTGGATATTTTTATTTGCCTTGCTTGAGCCGAGAGAAGCAGTAGTAATTCTATTTTCACCGATTCCCAAGGATATGAAAACATCTCGTACGGCTTCCGCTCGCCGTTTCCCAAGTATATCGTTGTACTGTTCTTTCCCAAATTTATCACAATTCCCAACGACTAATATGCAAAGAGATTTGTCTTTCGCTAAAATTTTGGCTGTTTCAGCTATTTTCACCCGTTCAATTTTCAAAATTTTTGGGCTGTCGAAATTGAAGTATATGGATTCGAGAACATCTGCCGATGTATAATTGTATTTTGTCTTTTTAGTATCAAATCCATGTGCGACAAAACTATTTCCATCCCCCATTTCATCCTCATTTATGAAATATTCGTCAGAATAGTTGTTTTCTATCGCTATCGTATCCTGGGGAGACAGAAATTGCTTTGGGGAAAAATTGAGAGAAGAACATCCGCCAATGGCACATACTAGAGCTAGTGCATAGGCGTATCTTATATACTTGATCAACATAGCCAGCTATAATATTATTGATACTTGTGCCATGTCAATTACAATTCTCTTATTGTCGTTGATTTTCCACAAAAACTTCGCAGCCTAAAAGAAGGTTTATTTAAATTTTTAGCCGCAGATATGATGCAACTATTGGATCGGTCACAACGTGATGCTTTTTCCGAAGAAATTACAAAAAATTTTTCTGTGATTGCATCCGCTGGGGCTGGAAAAACGACAGCTATTACCGAAAGAATTGCTAATTTTGCCATACGAGACTTGCATATGACCTTTAACAGGGGTTCACAAATAAAAAAATTGGTCGCTGTTACATATACGGAAAAAGCAGCAAAGGAAATCAAAGATCGTGTTTTTCATAGAATTTTTCAGAAGACTGAACATTCACATCAAATGCGTGAACTCTGCATGCAACACCTGGAATCAGCATTTTTTGGAACTATCCATGCCTTTGCTTCGAAATTTTTAAAGTTTCATTGTGCTCTAGTTGGTCTACGCAGTGATTTTGAAATTGTCCAGGATGAAGGACCTCTCTGGGAGGAGTTTTTATCTTTCATTGGAAATGCGCTAAAAATTATTCCACAGGAAATTCGAAACGATTTTTCATGTACACATGACGTTGATAAATTGCTAACACGTTCTCGCAATCATAATCCTGCGGCCACGTTGAACCCAACAAATATCTTCCCTATGCCAGCTATTAACATCGACAATATTTTAGCATATAAACCCAAAGGGAACGAAAAAAAAAGTACACATTTTCTTCATCTGCTGCAAGAATGGGATTCTTTTCGAAAAAACGGTGATTGTTTCCCCATTCCAGATTGTTCTGAGTTCTGTACTAACCATACTCTAATTGAAATATGCCGGTCAGAATTGAAAGATTTTTTTCGCTGGAAGCAAAATTCCGAAAACTTCTTCACCGAAAAAATTTCTCACCTATACCAAGATTTTCGCATTGCGGTAGGGCAGTTAAAATACGAAGACTTGATCAATTTGTCGATAGGCCTGTTCCGACATCCAACCGTAGTGAAAGAAATAGAAAATGATCCATATCGTGTGATTTTAGATGAAGCGCAGGACACCGATGCACAACAATTTAGATTACTTCTCGGGATTTCACAAAAGAATCTCCATGAAGGAATTTCCATGGATATGGTGAAAAATTTCCCCGAGCATGGCCATTTTGCAATGGTAGGCGATCCTCAGCAATCCATTTACTGTGACCGGGCAGATGTTAAAACCTATGTGGCTTTACACAATTTGCTGGTAAAATCTGATGCTGCCTATGAATTGATATTTTCCGTTACAATGCGGTGTTCCAAGGCGGTCATAGATTTCGTAAATGACAGATTTCAGACCATTTTCAATGGCATAGAATTTGTCCCCCTAGTTCCCAAACCTGACACTCAACCCGGAGAAGTTAAAATTTTAAAACTACGTGAATATAAAATGGAAGAAAATGTTCACTCATCGGCATCCCAAGTAGCAGCGTTTTTCCTGGGAAAAACACTCGCGGATTTCGAGGTGGAAAATTGGGCAAACATTGCAATTTTAGCCCCCCGCAAAGATTGGTTAATGGATATTCATCGCTATTTCTTTACCAATAAAGAGCTTCCAGACGCTCAACTACATTTCGACAATACTAACGACAATAATGCTTCTCCGATTCGTTGGCTGGCCTCTTGTTTGAGGTACATTAATAACCCCGCCGATCGGCGTGAATTTGCAGGCATTTTACGGGAAATTTTCGGAATCAAGAGTCAAGAAATTATAAATCACTTCAGGTATAATAATAGTGCAATATGTGCAAAGATTGACGCTAAATTCACCAGCATGCGCAATGAAAGATATGATGTGCCATTAGCAAAATTTTTGTTGAAAATTTTAGACAAGTTTAAAATTTTCCACCGCATCGCTTCCCTCAACATTTATGGCGAAAAAAGTTTATCGACCAAAATAAAACAGACCGTTGAGTCATGTTTCTTTGCCGAATCGAAGCAAATGAATGCCATAGGAGCGGAACAATTTTTAACGGATAAAATCAACACATTAAAAGAATCAGGCAATGTCAATGCCTCAGCCATACAATTTGTAACATTCCATAAAAGTAAAGGTTTGGAATGGCCCGTTGTTGTATTACCATTTATGTATCGTAAGCGCCAACTCAAAGACAATGCCGGCATAAAATCATTGGCGAAAGAACAACATTTTGTGGAATTATACGCCAATGAATGTCGACTATTATACGTGGCATGTACGCGAGCTAAAAATAAACTTATAATATTGGATGATTCTGAAGTATTTAATGAAAAAACAGCAGCGGATATGGTTTCATCTGGAAAAATTTTACTAGAGCGTGTCGTCAAATAAAACATTGACAAAATGAAAAAGAAGAGCAAAAGCGTGGAGCATGGACGCAAAAGCACACAGAAGGCACGACATATCAGATGAATTATGGAGAAAAATGGAGAGGCTGCTACCCGGAGGTAGTGGAAAAGTCGGTAGACATGGCAGGGACAA
>JAITAS010000042.1 GCA_031284015.1 Puniceicoccales bacterium
CACCATGGATCAGCGTGAACAAAAGAGCAAGCAAAGAACCAGCTTCAATATGATACATAGCTTTGGCAACGAGAACCCAAACTGAAATTGGTCAAGCGAAGTTCCTTTGGTGATGTTCGCTGCGCATTAAGTATACTATTTGTAACCATAAATAGATGCTAGTATGTGAAAAATCTGCAAAATATCCAAGAATTTTTAAAATATTTTAATGTTTCTTCGGTTTTTTGGTTTTCTTAATTTGACGACACGCTCTAGTATCTTTGCTGTGTGTTGGGATGATATACATTGTTCTTTTTTGATTATATCACGCATCTTTTTTGAAACTTACGCTGTTTTATTATACTTTTTAAGGTCTAATTTTTGTTCTACAAATGCTGAGACAAGTGCAATATTTTCTTCAACCGTGCGTGAAGATGTCCAAATTTCTATGGCATGCTTAGGCTTTGTTACCGGATAAAATGTAGCAGAAAAATCTACCCTATCACGTTCAATTGGATTATCGACTTCTTTTTCAATGTTAAGCCTAAGATTCAGCTTGGCAGCATCGGTAGCCATAAACCAAAATTTTATATCGGCTTTGGGAAATATATATGTGCAACATGTCCGTCCTTCGGCAAGTACACCGTCAAATTTACAAACTTCTTCCAAATTTATGACCTTCCTAGTATACTTTATACAAGCATCACTAACCGACTTAAATGATAAAGTATATTTAGCTACACTGGCGTTAATATCTTCTGCTCTCAATTCTTTTGCACCCAGACAAACTCCATTAATGATAAATTTAATTGCTCGGCCTTCCAGGACATATTCACATTTGATGTGCTTTACAAACTCATCTACTTTGCCCGTATTTTCAAGTTTTGGAGGAAGCCCTGCCTGCATAAGCAGGTATGATATCGTGCGAAATAGTCCACCCATTTCAATGTAGACCAAGTTGAATTTTTTAGCGAGCGCTTGAGAAATGGGAGATTTATTTGTGGCAGATCCTCCATCAATTGTGATAATTATTTTGCCTTTTGGGGCAGAAGTTATTGCATCAAGTTTGCCACGTGATAATAATTTTACTCTCATTCTGTTAGGCATAGAAATGATATAAATTTTTGCAAGTTTTTTACCCAAAATTGAATGCTGCACAAACCTACAAATTATAAATAAGTTTTTGGTATTTTTATTCCAATCCACTCCATGGTTGATGGCTCAGGATAATTTCCAAATCAAATTTTTTCCACATGGAATTATATCAATCCTTTAAAAACAATCCTTAGGATCTAATTTCCGTTGAAGATCGGTTAATTCATTTTCCAAAACCATGGAAAATTCTCGAACGGTTAAGTTTGCGAAAGTCTCACTGATAAAAGTTTTGGTATCTACATATATTTTTGAAAAAGGAAGGGAAATTTTAAATTTATCCCAGGTTGGTAAGACAAAATAATGGCTATATTTTAAAGCCACCAATACAAGATTTGCCCTTGTGGCTTTGGCTATCATGGCCGTTCCTTTTTTAAATTCATAGGCTGGTCCGCGAGGTCCATCTGGGGTTATGGCAACAAATGCACCTTCTGACAATTTGTCAAATATGTTACTAAGAGCAGGCAAACCATTCCGTTTGCTAGAACCTCGTATCGTCCGTATCCCCAATCTGTCAAACAACTCCGTTAACCATGCTCCATCGCGCGATGGACTTACAAGAGCGTACATATCATATTTTTTTTTGAGTAATCTACTCAACCTATATGCCAAAAATAAATTGTTATGCCAAAACACAAAGATCGCCGGGCCTCGGATTTCATCGACTACTTTTTGACATTCTACGGTCAATTTGACCCTTAGGGTTGACCAGTACAGTTTTAACATAAAAACAACTACGGTTACTAAAATACGTTGCCACCATTTTTTTAATACATGTATATCACGGAAGACTGTCATGCTTCTACAATTTTAGGAAAGAGAATAACTTGTTCCCTTAATTTACTACCAGCAAGCAAATTTCCAAATTTGGCGTCCGCATTCCAATTTGTGGTTGCTGGACATCCAAGAAAAGATAATATTTGTTGTGACGTTGTCGGCATTACGGGTGACAGTAAGACTGCGGCCAATCTGACGCATTCAGCAGATATGGCAATGGTTGTGTTTATTAGCTGCTTATGACCTTCCACATTTGATTTTGCTAATTTCCATGGGGAACGATCTTCAACGTATGCATTAACCGCCTTTATGCATAGAAATAATTTTTCAAGAGCCAAATGAAACGCAAATTCATTGTACAAGGAAATGATTTCAGGAATTGCCGATTGCCATAATTTTTGGAGATTATCTTCGGCAACATCGGTTTTGATAACTTTTCCAATTATTCCATCGCAGTATCTATGTCCCATGTTCAACAAACGACTAACTAAATTTCCTAAATCATTTGCTAGGTCACTTGTATAACGTGTCATGAACCGATCAAAAGAAAAATCACTATCCTGCCCTATTGTCATTTCGCGCATCAAATAATAGCGAAAGGCATCTACTCCGAATTTTTCCACACATTCCAGAGGATTTACTATATTACCAGCACTCTTTGACATTTTTTCACCGGAAATCAACCACCAGCCATGGACTAACAATGTTGTGGGTAATTCGATACCGAGGGCATATAGCATTATTGGCCAATAGATTGCATGGGCTGGCACAAGGATATCCTTTCCGATGATATGGAAATCCGCTGGCCAATAATTAGTAAATGTTTTATCTAAATAGTTGGCCCCCGTTATATAATTTATGAGAGCATCGAACCAAACATAGGTTACATATTCTGAATCAAACGGCAATTCAATTCCCCAGGTTAACCGGTTTTTAGGTCGGGAAATGCATAAATCATTTATTGGATCTTTAAGAAACTCCAAAACTTGTTTTGCCCGGAAGTCAGGGAATATAAACTTTGGATGGGACTCTATATAATCTATCAACCACTGTTGGTGCTCCCTAAGCCGAAAAAAATAGTTCGTTTCGGATATTTCAATAACTTCTCCGTAATCCGACGGCCATTTGCCATCAATTTTATCTTTTTCAAGGACAAACCGTTCTGCGGTCTTACTATACAGCCCAGAGTAACTAGCCTTATAAATCTGCCCTCCATCGTATAATTTTTGTAAACAATCGCGCACAACCTGTTTATGTTCATCTTCCGTTGTTCGAATGTATCGGTCATATTTAATATTTAGCTTTTTGCATAACTTTTTAAAATCTTCGGCAATATTATCACAGTGAGTTTGTTCTGAAACCCCTGCCTTGGCGGCTGACTGACTCACTTTTAGCCCATGTTCATCCAATCCTGTCATAAACTGCACGTCCAAGTTTTGCAATCGAAACATACGGGATATGGTATCTGCTAAAATCTTTTCATAGGCATGCCCGATGTGTGGCTTACCATTGGCATAGTCTATTGCTGTTGTAATATACACCTTTTTCATTTGCAACTATTGTTCCCCCTCATATACTTTTGTGCAACTATTGCTTTGAATTCAATCTTTACAATGCCATTTTTTTAAATCATCGAAACTACGCTTGGCAAAAAAATTCTGTCGATTGATTCTATCGAGGTTTGTACTTGTGTATTCCCACAGGATCAGTTTTTCACTCTTTGAAAATCAAACACAAATATCAATGCGAAACTCAAAGTGAGCTATTTACTTATTTGATCAAAAGTTTAATTAAAAAGTCAGAATGGGTGAGCAGAAGGTTAAGATTATTGAGACTATCATTTCTAATCAATCTTAAAAAAACAACGGCAAACAAACAGATTCATAGATTTACCACGCCTAATTCGTTTGGAATTTTTGTTTCCCGAAA
>JAITAS010000060.1 GCA_031284015.1 Puniceicoccales bacterium
GACGATATGCTGATAATTGCCTTATTGGGCGGAAAGCGGATAGAAATAAATGGCAAGCTATTTTTGCGCATTAAAAATGAGCCTGGCAAAATATCCTATGGAACTATCGAATTTGTTGCGCCAGATGTTCCAGGCAAATACGAGATAATTGGGTCGGTGGCAACATCGCCTTTCCAGGCAAGCTCAGATTACTATCCTTCCTGCGAGCAATCGATGCCTTTCACTTTGATTGTTAAATAGCAAATATTTCTAATCGTTCTCTTCTGCGGTTCGCAAGCAAAAGAGGCTCATAAACATCTGAGCCTCTTTTGCTTGCGCCAAGAGATGGTCTTCGTGCCGCAGGAGCCGCAGCAAGCCATCTGCCCAAAAAAGCAATCATTGTTGACTTTGACAGCTTTACTTTTTAAAAAGGCATTGACATCCCTTTTCGACTGGAGTAGGCTGATGGTTATACTCACAAGCGAAAACATCTGTTAAATCTCTTTCAAAGTTTTCGCTTGTGAGCAACCGAGGCTTAATCGGGCTTCTACGATTAAGCCATTCAGTTGGATCGAAAAGTGCATTTCTTTTCGATCCTTAGTATAACACTTGCAGCAGATTAAAGTTTTAGTTCCGGGCTGAATGATTGAGACGCTCTGTACGGAAAACAACAATGTCGTTCGGTTAAGAAGCAAGCCTAGGCAATATGCACAAAACTGATGGGATCGACAAACATTCTAAACTTCGAAACATCAACTGTAAATAACTGTCGATTAGAACAAATTGTTACTGATACTTAATCGAAACAATTCGCTTTCCAGTGGTGATAACTATCTTCTTAAAAACGATCTATTTGTTCTATTTACTTTTATAATCCCGACGTTTATAATGGAGTTGAAGGGCCGGGATAACCCGTTGCCCAAACTAACGGAGGGATACTTATGGTTGACGTTGTCATGATAAGCAACATGTATTTAACAATTTGCGCTGTTTTAAGGGCCGCAATATATACGCCTAAATTGTCGGAATACATATCACTTGATAAAAAGCATTTCACGCGAAACAGAACATTGACCGCAAGGGTTATATTGGCAAAGCTTTTGTGCAAATGCTATGGAAGCATTCAAGCTCATGCGATTATTACCGAAATGGAAACAGGTAAACCATGTTATGCTAAATCATCGTTTTCAGAAGCTAGAGAGTATTTTGATCCTGAATATTTAAAAGATATGTTTCGTCAAACTGTAGATGTATATTTTATTTGCGAGGATCTTCCCAAACTTCTTGATGAATATATTGGTGTTGCAATAGATGGTATGAAATGCAACCTCAACTCTAGTGCATGCAATAAAGAGGAATTTGGTTGGTTCGGACACAAGGATGCTACAATGGGAATGCTTTCTCTTGCTGTTGATGTTGTGAGTGGAATCATTCTGGCAGCACAAATTGACAAGAGCGCAGATGATGAGAGAAAAGCTGCACTCGAGCTCATCAAGCAGATTACTGAGCGGTTCAAGAAGAATAAAAAGGGTAGAAAGCTTCTTTTCCTTTTCGATAGAGGATATCCTGATGATGATTTGGTCAAGGAGTTGCTTAAAGTGAACGCATATTTTGTCATGCGCTGCAAAAGCAACTACCACAAGGATCTCAAAACTATAAAGAGAACCGGGAAGATAACACTTAAAAACGGAATAAAGGTCAGGTGCGTCTACTTCAAGCTCGACAGTGGAAAAGATGAGTGGCTTATAACAAATCTGTCTCAAAAGAAATTTCCTTACATGACACTTAAGTTGCTGTATTCTCTGCGTTGGCATGTGGAAGAATGCAACAAGGTTTTGAAAAGCAGGCTAAACCTGGAGAACGTGTCTGGAAGAAAGCCAATATCCGTTTATCAAGACATGTACGCGACACTTATAAAACACAATGTAGCAGCATCATTGGCATTGTCCGCCCAAGCTAAAATTGACATTAATTACAATCAAATGTCTTGGATTGAACTATATGATCATTTTATCGACTTAGAATTGGATATGGATCTTTTCTATAAAACCAAGGAAAAAGAGTACATCAAAGCAAGAGATGAATGGAACGCCAAGGAAGCCGAGAAAAAGGCTAATGGCGAAGCGCCTTCTCCAAAAAAAGACGCACCACGCCGAGAAAAAGACTTCGGTTCTGGCACTACTAACCACAGAATGAAACCCAACATGTCTCTTACATGTGCATTGGTATCATTCTGCTATATGGATATGCTCATGGGGAAAGACAATTTCGATAAAGTTTTTAACTATATTGTAAAATACCCAGAACAAGTAAGGCCCGGAAGGATGCACAAGCGCAAAAAGCCAAGATGCATGAGGTACTATGACACATACAAGAGGATAGTCGCTTAGTATTACATACAAAGGAAACCAACCATTAGATTTAACTATCCGTATAATTGCTGGGTTAAATAAAAAAACAAAAAATAATAATAATTAATATTATAGATTTATTTTGAAAAAATCAAACTAATAGATTTCAAATAGTCAGACAAAATGACAAAACGTGAATTCGTAAAAATGCTCAAATAACGTGAGTTATTTTTATAAAAATCAAAAATATGAATGAAGAACATTGACAATATAATAATGTTTAGGCAAATATGCCCAGCACATTGCCTTGAAACGTAATCAGATTGTGAAATTTGCACAATGCATATTTTATTTAACCAGGCGTCACTCTGAATTTGTTAAATTCACACAATAAAAAGACAATTCATTTTAATTTATTAGTGATTTTGACAAGCAACTTCGTCTGATATAGAATTTTGGCCGTGTTTATTTTTGGGTAACTCCTTAACCGAACGACATTGGCTCCAGCCCTTGATGGGTTGCCAAGCGAATCCTTAGAAAGCGCCCAAGGCCATCTATGCCAGATGGCCTTGGGCGCT
>JAITAS010000015.1 GCA_031284015.1 Puniceicoccales bacterium
CCATTTTTCTCCATAATTCATCTGATATGTCGTGCCTTCTGTGTGCTTTTGCGTCCATGCTCCACGCTTTTGCACTTCTTTTTCATTTTGTCAATGTTTTATTTGACGACACGCTCTAGGAAATTTTCAAATTTCTGACATAAAAGATTGACTTTTGTGGACAAAAAAGCACATAGCAGCGTTGTGGTTAGGAAAAATTCGTAGGTGAAAATATGAGTATTGAAATAAGCCATGAGGCAGCAAAACGCTTTGGAGTATTGATCGAAAAGAAGGTCTGTGGGGAAGAGCTAACTGATAATGAAATACGAGAAATAACGAATGCCATAATTACCAAAAGAATTCCAGATTTTCAACTGTCAGCCTTTTTAATGGCAGTGTATTTCCAAAACATGAGCATCCAAGAGGCTTCAACGTGGACGGAAGAATTGATGCTGTCCGGTGATATTGTGGATGCTGGAATGATTTCTTCCCCAAAAATTGATCGGTGTTCAACCGGGGGAGTGGGAGATAAATCGGTTTTTGTATTGATGGCAATGGCCGCTTGTTGTGGAATAGCAGTACCAACATTGGTTGATAGTTACGATGGGCTAGTCATTTCCGATTTGGATAAAATGTCATCCATCCCGGGTTTTGATTATAAATTTGATGCCAAAAGATTTCAAAAACAACTTAAAAAAATAGGATGTTGTTACTATCAACAGCCAGAAAATATTTCACCCGTTGATGTAACCCTCGATAAAGTTAGACGATTAATTGGTACAATTTCTAGCGTTCCCCTCATAACAGGAAGTATTTTAGGAAGCAAGCTATCTTCGGGAGCAGATGGAGTTGTCGTCGATGTAAAATGGGGGAATGGTTCGTTCGTCAAAGATATGGAACAGGCTAAACAGCTTGGTAGAATGGTAACGCGTGTCGCCAGAACTCTGAACAAAAAGTGTATCGCCGTTGTAACGGATGCTAATCAACCGCTGGGGAAAACGGTGGGGACTTGGCTAGAAATTGAAGAAACTATTGAATTGCTTCAAGGCCAGGGCGATGCGGAAATGCAAGATTTAATCCTACGAATTGGTATGGAATTGATCCGATTGGCAGGAGTCGCAGGGTCAACATTGTCGGCAAAGCAACTAATCATTAAGAAACTTTCAGATGGCTCAGCCCTGAATAAATTCAAAGAATTGGTAGCAGAACAGGGAGGAGATGTATCCTATATCGATAATCCAGAGAAATATCCAAAGGCCAAATATTCACGCAAATTGTCGGCGCAAAAGCGAGGATATATACATACGGTAAATGCAGGTATGATCGCACGAGGAGTCAGCATTTTATCTAGAAAACCGGACGGAACGATAGATCATACGGTTGGAGTGTCTGATATAATGAAAGTGGGTATGCAAATTAAGCAGGGAGAACCACTAATAATGATTCATTACAATGATGAAACAAATCTTGAACCTGCCCTAGAGTACTTTAGGGATGCATATAGGCTTGCTCCAAAAAGACCAACGTTAAATGAATTAATTGTGGAACGCATTGCATGACATATGAAAGCATGGATATCTTTTATAATTTCCCTATGTTTGCTCGCTGGATGTAAAAAGCAGGAAGAGGTTGTTGTTCAACAAGACTTGAAAATCTCTTCGCCGTATGAGCTCCTAAGCGCAGACCCACAGAAAGTGTATAACAACAGTGACTACAAAGTCATGCATGCTATTTTTGAAGGGTTAGTGGTTCCTGATCCTGAAACAATGAAGCCGTTGCCTGGTGTGGCAGAACGGTGGAGTGTATCACCTGACAAAAAAATATACGAATTTTTTTTAAGAGATAATGCGACGTGGTCGGATGGGACTCCTATTACAGCGCAAGATTTCGTTTACACGGTCAAACGAGCATTGTCATCTAAATTCGCTTGTGCGGCAGTAGATGTTTTTTTTCCAATTCTCAATGCTAGGGAATTTTTCAGCAGGAAAGTTCGAAATTTTTCCAAAGTTGGGATACGTGCAATAAATGCCCGAACACTGGTAATTGAGTTGGAAAAGAGCAATCCATATTTTCTAACGACTTTAATGCATCAGTGTTGGTTCCCACTAAATGATAAGGTTGTTGCATTGTTAGAAGAGTATAATCGCCCTTTAGACCTATCCAGAACCTTTAAATTAAAAATCATCTCCAATGGTCCTTTTGTCTTTGCAGAAAGAACACCAGGAGTCAGTTTGTCGTTAAGCAAAAATTCCAAATATTGGGACGCGGATAATGTACTGCTATCGTCGGTAACATTTTTTTCAGATATCAATCAAGCCGTAAGCATAAAAAAATTTTCGGAGGGAAATGTTGATATCGCTGAACTACAACATGATGATGAAAGTGCGATCGGAGATTGTTTACAAGAACAAAAATTGATACTATCACCTGCGTTTGAGTGTTTCGGTCTCGCATTTAATGTCACAAATCCAGCTTTTCAAAACAAAAATGTCAGGCTTGCCATGGCCATGGCAATTGATCGAGAAAAATTATTGGCAAAAATGGAAAAAAATAAACTTCTTGCGGCCTACGGTTTGATCCCGCCGCATGATAGGAAATATGAAAATGTTCCGCTGTTCAGGCAAGATATTCAATTGGCACACAAACTATTTGAAGAGACGGGTTATAATTCTACGCAAAAATTTCCTCCAGTGAGAATATTATGTAATACACTAGAATCGGAAATATACATGTCGGTCATAGAACAAATTAAGGACGATTGGAAAAATGTCCTGGGAATAGATTCCATCATAGAGAACAAAAATTTCGATTCATTTTTTTCCCACAGAAAGAAAGCCGATTTCGATATCATCAAGGTTTCCTACGGAGGTTTGTATTGTGACCCTGCATTTATCGTAAATGCTTTTATGTCCCAAAATCTTTATAACTATGGTAAGTGGGCAGACCCAGTATACGATGCAATGCTCAAACAAATCGGAAGAACCGTTAACAAGAAAAAGCGTAGAAGATTGGTAAGGGCTGCGGAATCGTATCTGATCAGTGAAATGCCAGCTATTCCGTTATTTTTTAATTCCCATTCATTTTTAATAAGGAAACAAATAAGAGGATGGTTTGCCAATCCAATGAATATGCATCCACTTAAGTTCGTATATTTTGCTCAGTGAAGGTTTTTACAATATTCAGTCATTGGTCGGTGTGACATAGGAAGCTTTTAGGTAAAATAATTGTTACAACGCTGGCAATCCTCGTGGTCAGCAGAAGGACTATAAAAATGTTTATTTCCGGAAGCTCTGGAAAAGGCATAAGGCGAGTGTTGTCGTTAGACCATATTTTTCATAGTTTGTTAAATCAAATCATTCGCAACTATATGGTCAAGAAATAGCTTTAATTTGTGACGTCAGCGATCTGTTATTCGACAGTGACGCAGGCGAAACGGCTGGGATGTTCATTGGCAGATGCTTTTAAGGAGAAAGTTGGGCAGAGACCTTCTACAAAAGACAATTTGTTTTGCATATAGAAAAGATTTTTATACACTTTTTCCCCAATTGAAATGGAATCTAATGGAATTAAGTTTTTTATATTGGTTTTGGCGGCAACCTTACCTTTACCCGCTGCGTCTTCCTTGAATAGCATCGAAGAATTGCAACGGAAAATACTTTCCAAATCCTCCAAATTGGATCATATCAGTCCGACGCCGGAAATGCGTTCAATGGATGATCAAATATCATCGATAACAAAATCAATGGAAAATAAGATTAATGGTCTATTTTTTGACAAAGAGAATACGTGCCACCAAAAAATCCGAAAAGAATTGTTAGAAGCAGTTGAACAAAATTGGCAAACGCCAGTCTTTGATAATACGGTCTCAGAAAGCCATTTGGATTCCGGTTTGTATGAAAATGCACTCTTTGACAAAGCGAATGACATCATTATTCCTCAGGTAAGGTTTATCAATATTCCCCTATCACGAGTAATCGAATCGTTGACCAACCTATTGGAAATTAATGATCTTGCCACCGATAAGGAGAGAAAAGGGATGAATGTCGTATTGCTTGGAGCAGGTGGAGCGGAGAATGAACCGATGGTAAATTTAAACTTGAAAAACATTTCTTTCTATCGCCTCGTTGAATTAGTTGCAAAATCGGTTGCCTATCAATTTGACATAACTAAAGACTCAGTCATTTTTTACAAGGGCGACATGGCAGCAGGTTTATTGGATACGCAATTTTTCCCCATATCCCGTGCTACCCTAGTGCGACTAACAGGTATTCAGGGCGTTAATCATCACATATATAAAACGCCAAATTCGCCAGAAGGTATTGCTGATGAAGAGCGAGCCATAAAAGAATTTTTTCAACGTGCGGGTATAGATTTCAAAGATGTTACCGGTAGCAATTTAGCATTCGACGGCTCCCAGATAATCGTTACCAATACGGGATTGAACCTAAGGAAAATTAGCAATATCCTTCGAAAATATTCTGAAGTTAAACAGGTCGAAATTGAGACAAAGTTTTTGGAAATTCAGCAGAGTGTACTTGATGAGCTGGGTTTTCGTTGGCAACTTGGAAATAGAAACCATGACGATAAAACATTTCTTCAATCCGGAAAAACCGTTGATAACTCACAGCGAGATAATCTGCGCACGCTTGTCGAAACATTTGCGTCTACAAATTTTTCAAGGGGTAATGGCAAAATAGTTGGTCCCGGTATCGGGACTAATCCCATTACCATTTCCAATCAACCTCCCGGTATTCCTGGACAAATAAATTTGGGGGCATCTTCCATACCACTGACAAATTTTACTGGAGTATTAAATAGCTTACAGTGCAATTTGATGATCCAAGCACTGGAACAACAGGCAGGATCGGATCTTATGAGCGCTCCGAAGCTAACTGTGCTTTCTGGGAAAACGGCAGAAATTGTTATAGCAATGGAACTACGCTATCCCCAAAGCTACGGAGATATACATTCCGAAGTTGGTACAGGATTTTCCGGGTTAGGAACGTTGAGCTCTGCCGGTGTTACGATAACGGCCGGGACACCACAAAATTTTACTACGCGAAATGTTGGTGTAGAAATGAGCGTCACTCCTGTCGTCGAAGTAGATGGTAGCATAAGTTTACAACTTGAACCAAAAGTCACCGAATTTGAAGGGTTCGTCGAATATGGCGGTGTGAGTGTCGCCCTGACATCAGGAAATACCGTTACCATTCCTTCCGGTTTTTATCAGCCAATATTTTCAACGCGAGAAATCCACACGGAGGTCAATGTTTTCGATGGAGCTACCGTTATCATGGGTGGTCTAACCCGCGAAGAAGTAAAAGAGGTAAACGATAAAGTTCCCATATTGGGCAGCATTCCATTACTTGGCAAATTGTTTAGATCTAAAAGTGAAACCACCCAAAAACGAAACCTGCTGATCTTTGTTACCGCCCATACTATCTCTCCTTTGGGGAACAAAAAATTACCGCCAAATGCTCCATAACCTTCTGACCAAATGATTTTTAGCCCAAACCAAAAGTGATATTTTGGGGACACATTTACTGCATGGAAATCATTGTTCCATTTTACCTCGAAGATCACACAGTTTGTAAATTTTTATGCCAAGTTATTTATAGGCATCGTTGTAATTTTTCCTAAAAATTGGGATTCCAAAAAAGTAAAAGGTCTTTTTTTTGTTTTTTCTTTTTATTTTAAAAATTTCTAGGCTAAATATAGTTATTTTAGTTTTTTCTGGTCCATGCTTTATGGCAAATATAAACTTTTCAAATAAATATTTCCGCCGTTGCGGAACAGTAATAATATACGAACTTTTTCGCCTGGCAAAATCGTGCTTTTTGAATTCGTTCACAATAGTGTCTACACATGCTGCCCATGAAAAATTTTTTGCCCGTTTTATTCCCTTTTGGGATAGTTCTTGCCGCAATTTTTCACCATAATGTATCTTTTCATAGGCATTTATAATGGCTTCATTGTTTGTAGGATCGATTAAAATTCCGGCATCACCAACGACCTCTGGCAAAGAAGCTGCGTTGGACACAATTACTGGACATCCGCATTGCATTGCTTCAAGCGGAGGCAACCCAAATCCCTCATAAAATGGCACAAACACACAACATTCAGCATGGGAATACAACGAAGCCATTTCCTCGTCTTCCACATAGCCGGCTCTGATAATTTTCGCACTATTTTCGCCAAGGCTTACCACTTCAGCATTAAAAAATTCTTCAAAATTGTCATTACTACAACCGGCAATAACAAAAACCAAATCATCTATATGATTTTTCTCGATAAATCTAATAAAATTCCTGATTGCAAAAATAAGATTTTTTCGCGGTTCTATTGCACTTACGGTATAAAAATAGCGCTTGTCTACCGGTATGCCATATTTTATTCTAATTTGTCGGTTTTGTTCTCCATCGATAGATGGATAAAAGTTTATCCCTGCTGCCAGCGATATTCTGGCAATTTTATCATGATCAACCTGGGGGAGATATTTGATGATATCACTTTTAGTGCAATCTGAAATAGCAAATATATAATCTTCCCATGTTAAGCTTTTAATAATGTCAAAAAATAACCAGTCCCGACCATGTCCAAATGGATAAGCTATCGGAATAAGGTCATGAATGATGGTATAGCAAATGATACCCGTGTCTTTAATCTCTTTAGCAATAGGGTTGTGTGGAGATAAAAAAACATCAAAGCTTTTGACATCGCCACAAAAAATCTCCGATACGACTCCAATGCTCGCTTGAGAGACCACTTTTCTCACGCGGAGATAGGCATTGTAATCTGTCCCAGCATATATTTTTACATCAAGGTTGGGTCTTCTTAGTAACTCTTTTAAAATATTGTAAACAACAAAAAATATCCCTCGCCGTCCATTATTTTTATAAAAGTAACCTCCCAGGACCTGAGCATCGTATAATACCTTGATTTTAGCTTTCTGACCCATTAAAAAACTTTCGATTAAACCTAAAATTTTATTTCTTCAAAAATAAATTATTTTTGGCCAACTAAAAATTAGCCCCAATGTTTCAAAATCGATGATGAGGAATTCATTTTGTTCGCTCCACCAACTCCAAATTCTACCATGACGCCACACTCTTTACATACCGCTATTTCTGGAATATTTTCCGCCGTTCGATCTCCTCCATTTGCAAATACTAGCTGATCGGTATGGTATTTTTCACGAGCCTTACGAATTCCATTACATGCAGAATTATCATCATCATCGAATCCCAATACGTCGATAACGTTTTTCAAATTTTCACAAATTGCTATACGCGTTGCAAATTTCATAAAATTCTTACCTTTTTTACGACACAACCACGCATCGGAATTTAGCAACACAATCACGCCATCACTACGCGAACTGGCATCTTTTATTAGACTTATATGCCCTTCGTGGATAGGATCAAATCCTCCACTAACAATGTAATAGAACCCCATACGATTTTTGTAATTTTCTAGAATTTTAATTAAAAAAGTAAACATTTTTTATAAAATTTTAACAAAAAATGAATACTTTGTGTTTCTATTGCGCATAATTAAGTATTACAATACCATTCTAACGCCACCTAAAAAGACCATAACTTTGCAGAGAATGTAGTTTTGGGAACGACCGGCGAAGGTATATCTACCGCAAGAAAATTATGGCACTATGTTGCCGATTTTATGCCATCTTTCTTTTGCTCTTAACCTCCCTATAGAATTATGTTATTCTCTGGTATCTTGAAAAACCCGCCATCCGTTCGATTTTTTACTTAAGATAGCACAGGTGGCCAAAAGTTTTCCACACATCTGACATTTGTTTGTATGCTTTGGGAAAATTTTACCAAAGCCAAATGTTATACTTGACATTAAATGGCAATTGTGAAATTTGGTAAACTATCTCTATGTTGTCCACCGTTCAATCTTGTGCCTTGCGAGGAATCGATGCTGTTAATATCGCCGTTGAAGTGAATTCCGGTGAACGGGGAGATCTGAAATTTATAATCGTTGGGTTGCCGGATACGGCTATCAAAGAATCTTGCGATAGAATATTTTCTGCGCTTGCAAATAGTGGATATGCCATACCCTATACTAGAACGACCGTAAACCTGGCACCGTCATACATTAGAAAAGAAGGGTCCTTCTATGATTTGCCAATTGCACTTGGTGTAATTCAGAGTACGGGACAATCTTATTTTAATAATTTGAATGACTTCATAGTCGCAGGAGAATTGGGGCTTTCAGGAAAAATTCGAGAAATCAAAGGCGGTCTTACTTTTGCCATACAAGCAAAAAGAGAAAAGAAAAAATTGCTTTTGCCCGTGGAATCTGCCCGGGAAGCATCTTTCATTGACGGCGTGGAAATTTTTGCAGTGAATAATTTAAATGAGACGATCCAATTCCTAACCGGCCAAATAAAATTGGATCCCCTTGGTCACAAAAACTTCCTTTCCACACTAAAAAATAAAGACCACTGTCCAGATTTTTCTGAAGTAAAAGGCCAAGAAAGTTTACGTAGAGCCGTAGAAATTGCCGTTGCTGGAGGACATAATATCCTAATGATTGGACCTCCTGGAGCAGGAAAATCGATGATCGCCAAACGCATACCGGGCATAATGTCAATGCCGACCCTCGACGAATTCTTGGAAACTATGAGTATCTACTCAACGGCAGGATTACTCATAGCAGAAAAAAAGGCTTATTTCGAACGACCATTCCGGTCTCCCCACCATACAATTAGTAATGCAGGTTTACTTGGAGGGGGTAGCATTCCTGGTCCAGGAGAGATATCACTAGCACACAATGGGGTATTGTTTTTAGATGAGCTGTCGGAATTTCGCCGAACCACTCTGGAGTCTTTGCGCCAGCCGTTGGAGGACGGCGAAGTGACAATTTCTAGAAGCTCCGGAAAAGTCAAATTCCCTTGTAAAACGATGGTGGTTGGAGCAATGAACCCATGTCCATGCGGATATTTAGGTGATAGGGCTCGCAAATGCAAATGTAGCAATTTGGATATCCAACGGTATAGGTCTCACATTAGCGGTCCAATGATAGATAGATTTGATATACAAATAAATGTCCCCGCCGTCTCAATTGAAGACATCCAATCGAAAAAGCTTTCCGAATCGTCAATGGACATACGAGCACGTGTAGAAAAAGCATCAAAAATTCAAATGGAACGCCTCAAAGATTCAAAAAATAGACGCAATGCTAATATGTCCCACAACGAGGTAATGAAATTTTGTGAACTTGATGGAGAATCATCCACTTTATTGGAAATGGCAATGAAACAGCTATGTCTATCTGCCCGGGCATATGATAAAATTTTAAAAGTTGGACGCACAATTGCAGATTTGGAAAGGGAAGATAAAATTTTGCCCCAGCACATTTTAGAATCCATTCAGTACCGTTCCCTAGATAGATTGTAAGCCCAAAAAGAATCATCTGTGAGCTTTGCATGACTTTCTAAGGATTTAAGAGAAGGGCAAAATAATATGAATGACTTTAGAACTAAAACAGAAATAATGCTTAATTCTACAACAAAAAATGTAATTCTACAATAGGAAATAATATAATACTTAGGCTCAGGACTCATAGGCTTAAATAAAAGAGAAAAGAGCAGGCGATTGAGATGGAAGAGGAGAAGGTGTGAACGCAGCGGTCGTAGCGGGTGGCGATGGGACTCCAATCCTTCAATCTGCCGAACATGTTTTCAATTCAATTTTGTGGCACCGTTTGTGCAAATTTTTTAAAATTCGCGTTTGTTACAGTTTCCTTCAATAATAAACAGCAACAGAAAGTAATAAAATCATTGGGCATAAGTTTCCTTGATTAACGGCGATTAATGTACGACTGTCCAGCGGCCCAGAGAGAGCATCATTGAAATCCACCTTCGATTTTTACAGGGGAAAAAAGATATGGACAATAATCCATCTAATCTTTTCAAGTGGGAAACAGAGGAAGAACAAACAAATAATAAACATATGATGAAGGAAGGAGAGACAGAAGTAAAGAGACTTGGTAAAGGTGTTGTAGCAAAGCATGTAAGGGAGTTGCATAACGTTATGGAGAGGGTATGGGATATTTGGAAAGAGATTGCCGTAGACATTCATCTTGTTTGCGTTAGCCACCAATCCAGGAACCAAAAACGAAAAAATATGCGACTAGTTGTAAGTATTATGGCGGATAGAAAGGAAAAAAGCATTGGAAAAGAAGAGGGAAAGAGTATCTAGAGGCGAGAAGGAAGGCTAGTGATAGGAAATATATGACGGTAGGGTATCAGGAAAATGTCCTTTACTCAATATTTATCCAAAAAAGTTAAACAAAATTCCATTTACAAATTTCCTTTTCATAGGAGTTAGTAAAATGGACGAATAGATGACAGAATAAGAAGGATGGATAACCCATTGGAGTAGAAAAATTTTATGCAAAGTGACTATATAATTGTTTTAACAACAGTAGGTTCTAAGGAACTTGCCGAAACTCTCGCAAAAAACGTGATTGCAAGGAGGTTAGCAGCTTGTGTCCAAATACAGCAAACAGAAAGCTTTTATGCGTGGATGGATAAAATAGAGCACAGCAATGAATATCTTTTGGTTATTAAAACTAAGACTGTATTATTCGAAGATCTCTCTCGATTCATTTTGCAAAAACACGACTACCAAATCCCGGAAATAATACAAATTCCAATTGTAAAAGGATCCGAATCGTATTTGGAGTGGATTAAAGCAACGACCAAATAACTTCCAGCAGGGTCTTATTTTAAAGACTCTCTTGTTGGATATTAAAACGAAGTTGGAATTTGAAAAAGATAATTACAATATGGGCAGCATAATTGAATGGGTTCAAAATTTTCCATTGACTTTTGGAAACATATATTATTAGGGTGTGCACCCAATAGTGGAGGTAAATATGAATAAAATAACTAGTATACAAACAATATTTGATACGGCATTTGAGCAAGTAAGGGGATTCCCAACGGAATGGCTTAATGCGGGAAAAATTGCTTCTTTGGCTGAAGTTGATGAGATAGTGATTTCAGAAATGAAGCTAAAAGCTGAATTAACAAAAGATATATTGTCACGTATAGACCTTGCGCGACGAGAAGTGTGCAAGCTAGGTAGTAATAAAAGAACAAATGTTGAAGCATTCCAAAAATATAGAAATTCAAGAAATCGCCTGAAACAATTGGAAGTGGTATGGAAGTTAATGACGTCAGGATTCCCTATTCCTAATATGGCTCTTGCTGAACTTATACAACAGGCAGATCCTGGTACAGAATCCGTAAATTATGAAGAAAAATGGGTAGAGAATATTGATCAACGAGTGAAAATTAATATGGGCGACCGCTACCAAGCAATTACTGCGCAATCTTCTGATCCAGAAGTTGTAGCCCTTGAGCAAGCAATAAACAGAAGATTTGGCATAAAAGTAAGGTTTGGTGACAAACTCAATTTGGCACGACAAACATATGCTGTATGTGAGCAAGTGAGGTTACTCGGTCATAAATTTCCTAAAGAAATCATTTTGTGTGAATCAACGGATAAACATTGTAGCGGACTTGCCTATAAGGAGCCCAAAGGTGATAAATATATAATCATTGCTAATATTGATCCTGAAGATATTGATGTTCTCGTCGGTGAATTACAATTACAAATGTCAGTTGATTGCTCTTTTAGAGGTACATTGTTCCACGAGTTGGGGCATATTAATACTACGAGCCATTTACGTTCATTCCTAGATGAATTTTCTAAGCAACTTCATAGTTGCGTTGATGCCGCCATCGAAGAATATATTGCAACCTCTCCAGAATCTGTCGAAGAAGATATGGCGCAGAAATTGGCAAATGTTATTGCAGAAAAAAAGCAAGCCATTGAACAGGATAATCAGCGTAGTTTAAGTGATAAAGCACATGAAATGATCGTATGCTTGAGCGAGCTACAAGCAACGAAAGGTATTGACTTACGTCAAATAATTGCTCCAAGCTTAAAAGCTTTTATGGACAGTGCGGAAGATTGCCCATGGAAAAGGATAGCCCAAAAAGTATCGCTATACGCCGCTAGCAGTCCGAGTGAATTTGTGGCTGAAGTGTACTGTGGCTGTATGCTTGGTAAGTCCTACGATGAAGAAATAATGTCTATGTACGTACAACTTGGAGGAGCGCCACTTCAATAGTTTCATGGTATTTGCTTTAAAACGAAAGGTGGGTTGTGAAAATTTATAACACACAGCCCCAAAAGAAAAAATCAATCTTTTTAACCAATTCCATTAATTACTATTGGGTACTGTTTCAGTGTAGTTTTGGGGTTTTATGTTGCTATTTAAGACCTCCGCCATAACCGGTCAGATTTCCATTTGATCCAATAGCCCTATGGTAAGGAATTATTATGGAGATTAGGTTTCTACGACACGACAGGCCATTACTACACTATCCACAGACTCAACTGTTATAGAAATTAAGAAAGAAATAAAGGAAAAATTTGGAGTGAAAGTTAATTTTGGCGATAACTTCACTTTTTTTGCCTTGCCAGAATTGTGGGCGTATTGTGTGGTATTCGGCACATTTAGAATAATTACAGATAAAATTGTTTATGTCAAAATACATTTATGTTTGCAATTTATTAGAAAATATTTTTTAATAGAAACGACAGTGATGTTGATAGCTGAAGGTTTGCAAAAAATACAGAGTCTACTTGATCCCAATGCTCGTATTTCAAGGGAAAATACCCACGGGGTAATACCTACTAGGGAAAAATACAAAGATTCTACTTTAAATAAGCGGCATACTGGTTTTCCCAAAGGGTGTGTTTTCAATGCAGCACAAAAGAAAAAAATACGCGAACTTGAACAACAAATTATCACTAAGATTTGTAGTTTTGCAGACGGGATATCGCTGATTTTGGATGCCAATGGTTTTGAGACTACAAAAAACATACTTGACGTATTCTCAAATATTGCGCGATATATATGCAATGTATTAGGGGAGTCCGAACAATCACAAAAGCTCAAGCAATTATTCAAGGCATATATTTGCAATGTTGGCACTGAAAAAACAGACGTTGTGTTGAAAAGATTGGTCGCGAGCATATCATCAACGTGTAAAATAGTTCTTAAGCTTGCACCTCATTTAATACGTTTGCAGACACTATTAAAACTATTTCCACATGTTAGCTTATTGTTAGATATTACGGAAGTGTTGCTTAATTATAAGAATTTTACTAAAGACGGACTGACCGCAAAAAATGTAATGCCCAACAGGAAATAATATAGCACTTAGCAACATAGGCTCCTTCCTAGTCACCATCCTCCATAATTACTAAAAGCCAAATGGTAAAATTTGCTTTGGTCCCAAGAGAAATGTCAAAAAAATTAATGTGCTTGACACTGAATTCATTAACAATAGATGTGGCACAAAGGTTTTGATGTCGTAAAGTGGGGAATCCCACTTTTTTATTATCAATGCATTTTAAGGTAAGTTGATGAGCACTAATAGTCAAATATTGTCGGTATTAGAATACATGGAAAAAGAAAAAGGTATTAGTCGAGCTGATATGATTGCAACTATTAGCGAGGCAATTCGTGCATCTGCATTAAAAAGTATAACTGCCGGCCATGACGTTAGAATAGAAATTAATCCTAAGACGGGGAATTTACAAGCTTGGGCAATATTTGAAGTGGTAGATTCTATTAGTGATCCTAAGACACAAATTCATTTGAGCAAAGCGTTGTTGCTGGATGAAAATGCGGAGATAGGTTCCATCATAGAAAAAGAAATTGATCCAGCCCTTTTGGGAAGAATCGCTGCGCAGACAACCAAGCAGGCAATCTTACAACGCGTAAGATTTTTTGAAAAGGAAAAACTCTACAATGATTTTAAAAATCGTGTGGGAGATATAGTTTCGGGGACCGTCAAAAACATTGATGGCGGCAATTTATACATCGATGTGAATGAAGCAGAAGCCATAATGCCGGTCCGTGAACGTGTCCGCGGAGAAGAATTTTCGATCGGTGAAAGAATCCGTTGTCTGTTATTAAAACTTGATCCATCTAGTCGGGATGCAGAATTGGTCCTTAGTAGGAGTCATGTAAACTTTGTTAGACGGTTGCTCGAAATTGAGGTCTCTGAAATTGCCGACGGCAGCGTAGTCATCAAGGGTATCGCCCGTGAGCCTGGATATCGAACGAAAATTTGTGTGGGAACGAATGATAAAAACATTGATCCAGTAGGTGCCTGTGTTGGTATCAGGGGAACTCGAATAAAAAGCATTGTTCGGGAGCTTAATGGAGAAAAAATTGATGTTATCAGACACGACGATGATCCTGAAAAATTGCTTTTTGAGGCGATTAAACCAGCGGTTCCTAAAAATGTTCGAGTTGACTATGATGGAAGGAGAATTTATTTCGAAGTCTCAGAGAAAGATCTTGCGGTTGCAATTGGTAAGCATGGGTTAAATGCAAAATTGACATCCCGCATGATGAATTGGCGTTTGGACATCAGTAAAGAGAATGAAATTGTTCCTGAGAATTTTGGAGAAAAGCTAGAGCGAGCGGTGGCCGGATTACATGAAATCCCAGGCATTAGCGATGAGCAGGCACAAAAACTTGTGGCAATTGGAATTACAGACATAGATGCTTTCGAAGGTGTTAGTGCCGAAGACTTGCTGGAAGCTGGATTTGAAATAGATGTGGCCCAAAAGATATTGGATAGTGTGCGAAAATTTTGTAAAAAGTAAGATGAGTATAAGAGTATATCAGTTAGCGAAACAACTGAGCCTAGAAGTGAAGCGGGTGATTCAATTGTTGCGTGAACGTGGACTTGATGTTAATAGCCCTTCGAATTCAATTCCATCGATATATGCGGATGCGCTCATAGAAGAAATTGGAAACAAGGGGATTCCAACCGAAGGAATATCTTCCGCTCTCACTTCGAAGCAAACAATTCAGAGTCCCGAGAATATTAAAAATGACAACCATTTTAGTGTTTCAATGGAAGTCCCAGTAAAAGTAGAAGAAATTCCCATTTCCAATGTTCTGTCAACGGGACCAAAAGGTAATACCCTTTTAGAAAGTAATCCAGGGGGAACAAAATCTGGGGACAAATCCAAGGATGAATATGATATTGGAGATGGAGAATTCGCCATCGACAAAAATGCTTCCAATGGATGTTCCGATAAATTTAGGCAAGTAAAGGCAGATAAGCGGTGGAAACGTGTGGTAATTGCTGTTGGCTCGCTGGACAGAATGAAGAAAAAAGACGGTGAACCCGAAGTGCGCTTACCTGAGTTGACGAAAAAAAATCCCCCCCCTGAGAGTAAAACTACCGAGCCCCAAGAAAATACATCGGTATCCAATTTTAAGCCATTTTTGAAGAAAATTGAACGGCAGCCCCTAAGGGATGAAATTTTACAAACCATTGAAGTTAAAGTCCCTCTGGTAGTGCGGATGCTGGCTACCCAAATGAATGTTAAACCTTTTCAGCTAATATCTAAGCTGATGAGTATGAATATCTTCGCGTCAATGAACCAAGAAATTGACATATCCGTTGCACAAAATGTTGCAGAAAAATTTGGATATAAGTTAGTTCTCGCCAAGCCAGAACCGGAAAAAGTTGTTAAACAGAAATTGCCAACAAGAAAGGATGTTTCTGCCGAGAAGAAGGGACAAAATTTTGTCGTACGTCCGCCGGTAGTGTGTATATTTGGACACGTTGACCATGGGAAAACTACATTACTCGATACAATTAGGCATGCGCATGTCGCAGCCGGTGAAGCGGGAGGAATCACACAGCATGTGGCAGCCTATCAAATTGGGCAAAATGGTGAAAAAATAACTTTCATCGATACCCCTGGCCATGCGGCATTTTCTAAAATGCGAGAACGGGGCGCCAATGTGACCGACATAGGGATACTAATAGTTGCTGCCGATGATGGTTTTATGCCACAAACGGATGAGGCTTTGAAATTTGCCCAAAAGGCAAACATTCCGATCATCGTGGCGATTAACAAAATTGATTCCAAAGGAGCAAATTCCGAAAGGGTAAAACAACAGATGCAACAACGAAATATTACTCCGGAGGAATGGGGAGGAAAAACGTTGTGTGTCGAAATTTCTGCCCTCCAAGGGACAAATATTGAAAATCTTTTGGAATTAATCCGGTTGCAGGCAGAAATCATGGACTTACGGTCTGATTTATCAAGTCACGTGGAAGGAATAATTTTGGAATCTAAAATTACTTCTAGGCATGGGGCAACGGCAAGCATTATCGTACAGAATGGTGTTTTGAGAGTCGGAGATTGTGTTGTTTGTGGTCCCTGCTATTGCAAAGTGAAATCATTGATCAATGATTGTGGACAACAAGTACAAGAAGCTTCTGCATCAACTCCGGTGGATATTATTGGATGGTCCGCCATTCCCGAAATTGGTTCAAAATTCATATGGGCTGAAAATGAAAAAGTTGCTCGTAAACAGGCAGAAGAAAAGGAAATAGAACTTAAGAAAATTAAAGATTTGCAAAAAAACAGTAAAGAAGAAATCGTCAATTTAGATCAACTATTTTCTGCAATAGCTGCCGTCGAAGAAAAAACTTTAAATGTGATTTTGCGAGCAGATGTCCATGGTAGCGTAGAAGCTCTCAAAGACATTTTGGACACCATACGTAGTAAAAAAATCAAACTGAATATTTTGAACTGTGACGCTGGCTCGATCAACAAAAATGATGTCATTTTGGCAAATACATCAAGGGCACAGATTGTTGCATTTAACGTCAAAACCGAGTCCAATGCTCAGGCTTTGGCAAAACAGCTCGGAGTAAAGATTATTCAGCACGACATTATATATGAAATCGTCGATAAGATTCGAGAGGCCATGGCAGAATGCTTAGATCCAGAATTGCAAGAACACAAGCTTGGAGCAGCTGAAGTTCGCAAAATTTTTAATATTAAAAACAGTATAATCGCCGGTTGTATGACAATAGAAGGGAAAATTTTGAAAGAAAAATTTGCCCGTGTGATACGGAAAAAGGAAATGATTTTTCAAGGAAAATTCTCATCAATTAAGAGAGAAAAAGATTTTGTTAATGAAGTACGTGCAGGTTTTGAATGTGGAATCATCATTGTTGGATTTGATACATTCGAAACTGGAGATATCATAGAATGCTTTGAGATAATAAAAATTCAACCGTCATTATAGTATTTGCCTATGTCACAAAGGATTCTTCGACTAAACCAACTTGTATACCAAGAATTGAATATAATTTTACATACATTATTTCGTGATGCGGCGACAAGAATTTCCATAACGGAAGTCTCACTTTCGCCAGATTTACATGATGCATATATTTATTTTTCTGTCATAGGGGACGGAAATGGCATACAAGAAGCAACCAAATTTTTATTAAGAAATGCCAAAACTCTACGTCAAACGTTATGCCAGCGGATAAGATTAAGATTCTCTCCTCGATTAAATTTCAAATACGATAATTCAATCGTCCGGGGTCAAAATATTTTAGCAACACTTGATAGCCTATAGGCTCACCATGGATGACAGAAAACTAGCAACATTACTACTTGAGCATCACGCCTATAATGTCGTTGGACACATAAGGCCCGATGGGGATTGTGTTGGTAGCCAACTTGCCATTTTTAATATTTTGAAGGCAAAAAACATCAAATGCAACATTATAAAAAATGATAATTATGGATCTGTTCTATCTCAATTTTTAAATGGCTATACCACTGTGGACGATACACAATGTAATCAAACACTACCTCTAATTTGTGTGGATTGTTCAGATTTTCAACGTGTTGGTATGAACATTCGTAAGAAGTATAACAAACCGTATTTGAACATCGATCACCACATTTCCAATGATAAATTTGCAAACCATAATATCATCGATTCTAGTGCCTCATCTACTGCCCAGGTTATAGCCGAAGCTTTGCTGCACGAAAACGTCGACTTTGATAAAAAAACCGCCGAAGTACTATATCTTGGAATCATGACCGATTCAAATCGTTTTGCCTATGACACCACTACGCTTAGTACGATTAGAATCGTGGAAGCCTTAGTGGCTAAAGGGATCCATGTTTCAGAAATTTTTCAAAAAGTGTACGAAAGAGACACTTTGCAAAAATATTTGCTTTTGGAAAGATTTTTACGTAATTTGACCGTTTTTCAGGAAGGTCGCTGTTGCACATCATTTATCACCGAAAAAGACTTTATGGAGACCAAGGCAGAACCTTTTGACACGGAAGGTTTTGTAAATTATACACGCCAAATCAATGGAGTTATGGTGGGAGCATTTTTAGAATTTCATGGCACTTGTGTAAAATGCAGCTTACGTTCAAAAAATGCAACTTTGCGCATGGACCTTTTGGCTAAGAAATTTGGTGGAGGTGGTCATCCAGCCGCGGCAGGGTTTAATATCGAGTCAAACGATCCCATCTTCTATTCAAAGTTTAAATCGGCGCTTGCTGAACATGTAAGAAATATTCTTGAAAGTTAAAATCGTGAATGCTGGCAATCTAGATGGAGTTCTTTTAGTGAATAAACCTCGGGGAATAACTTCTCATGATGTTGTTGCGCAACTAAGGAGCCTCCTTGGAATAAAGAAAATAGGGCATGTGGGAACCCTTGATCCAATGGCAACCGGGCTGCTAATAATTCTCATCGGTCGTACAACGAAAATTTCCCAATATTTAGTAGATCTATCTAAGGGATATGCAGGGACGATGACGCTAGGAATATCAACAGATTCGCATGATATGGAAGGTATGATCTTAGAAACTCACGAAGTGAAAAACATAACCATAGAAATCTTGAAAAGCCTTGCGAATGAATTTCTCGGAGATCAATACCAAATACCCCCAATGTTTTCTGCCAAAAAAGTGAATGGCCAAAAGTTATATGAACTCGCAAGAAAAGGAAGGACCATCGACCGAGAACCTCAATTTATACATATTGATACTTTCGACATAGATAACCTGCATGATAATAAAGCTAATTTTTTCGTACATTGTACCAAAGGAACCTATGTGCGTACGCTTGTCAATGATTTCGGCATACGTTTAAAATGTGGAGCACATTTGAGCCAGCTTTGTAGAACAACAATAGGAGATTTTTCGGTCAATGATGCGCTAACAATGGAAGAAATTAACCAGACATCAATTTTTGAACTTTCAAAACGATTGATTCCTGCCTATGATGTTGTTCCTTCACAAATTATATGGTAGAGGTAATAAAGACATTTCTTGACGATGCGGCCTACGATTTTTCAGGAAAACCATTGTTTATGACCATTGGAACATTTGATGGTGTACACATTGGCCACAAAAAACTAATTTCTTCCATAATCGAACAAGCGAGGAACAATGATGGTGTGGCTGTTATCTATACTTTTCTGCCATACCCCACAATGGTTATTACAACGGCCAAACCAAAACCGATGATTTATAACGTAGAAAAGAAATATGAAGTTTTAGGAAGCTATGCACTGGATAACATAATCGAACAAAAGTTCGATAACCAATTTTCCAAAATATCACCCTACAATTTTATAACATTTCTAAAACGAAAATTCCCTACCCTGCGTGGTATTTCCATTGGAGAAGACTTTAAATTCGGTCGTAATCAATTTGGAGATGCCAAAATTTTACAAGGCTATGGGAAGCATTTCGGAATTGAAGTTGAGATTATGCCGTTGTTAGTATTAAAAGGTAAACGCGTTAGCAGCTCACACATCAGGGAGCTACTGAAAACTGGCAATGTTGACTTGGCAAGTTTAATGCTTGATCAAAAATTATAAATCGCTTGCAATTTTTCATCAAAATGTTTTTTTCTGCTAAGGGTTGGGTCTCTTGCAAGAAGGGCCAGCGAACCCCGCCAGGTCCGGAAGGAAGCAACGGTAGTTAGGATGTCTTCGTGTGCGTGAGTGCCTAATCCTACTCGAGGAGAATGTACTTCCGGGAAAAATTTCTCATCATATTTGAGAGTATCTCATTGCCAATTCTTAGGATAAATTTTCTTGTTCCATTTCTGCCGAAATGGATCTGTTTCAATTTAGTGAGGCATAGGTAACAACGATTAAAATCCAAATATGCAAAGAAAGTAAAATAAATGCCTTTTGCATTCTACGCAAAAAATAAATAACACTTGTTATCACTCAGATGGATATTATATAGAAACATTACCATGCATAAAAAACAAAACATATTGATGATATTTCTTTTGATTGCACTGAGTGTAGTTTCAATTTCTTTTCATTCCAATCACAAAAAATTGAAAAAAGAAGTTGCAAGGTTGAAAAGAGAGGAAACGATGGAAGAATTTACACAGAGAAATAGCCTTCTCCTTGGAATACGAGCATTAACTGTAATGAAATATTTTGCCCCGAAAGACGTCGTTGATAAAAGCTTCATTCGGATTGGTCGTAACTACGACGGTGGATACGTTATGGTTGATGATTTTAGCAAATGTGAGGCCGCCTATAGCTTCGGAATTTCCGATGATGTTTCATGGGATCTTGATATTGCGAAAAGAGGAATCGATGTATTCTTATACGACCATACAATAGAAAAATTGCCAATACAAAATGATAATTTTCATTTTTTCAAAACCGGAGTTTGTGGTACGTCCGGGGAAAATACAAATTTAAAAACACTTGAAGAAATTTTAACCGAAAATGGTCATATTGCCAATAAAAACCTTATCTTAAAAATTGACATCGAAGGAGCGGAATGGGAGGTTTTTAGCAAGACTCCAAGTGAAACTATAGAAAATTTTGCACAAATAGTGGTTGAATTTCATGGAGTAAATAGCGTTCACGACGGACATAAATTCAATACTATGCTAGGCGTGTTTGAAAAGTTAAATAAAACACATCAGGTAGTGCACGTTCATGCTAATAACTATGGCTCTTATGACATCATTGGAGGAGTTCCGTTGCCTATTTCATTCGAAATCACCTATTTACGCAAAATGGACAACCATTTCGTTCCAAGCCATAAATACTATCCGGTACAGGGTTTAGACATGCCAAATAATCCAAATACGGCAGACATTTTCTTGGGTTATTATAGCATGTTTGCGGATTGATAAAACTAGAAGCCATAATGAAATTATTGAGGTCAAGATATCATATTGACTATTAAATCCTTCTGATTACGGTTCGCAAAAGTATGATTATTCAACCTAAAACACGTGGTTTTATATCCCTAACGGCTCATCCTAAGGGGTGTGAAGGAAATGTAAAAGAGCAAATAGCATTTGCAGAAAAGCACAAGTTCTCCAGTGCTCCCAAAAATGTTCTGGTTATTGGGGCTTCTACGGGCTACGGGTTAGCAAGTAGAATTGCGTTAGCCTTTGGCGGCGGAGCAAACACCATAGGGGTATTCTTTGAGCGTCCATCCGAAAAGGACAAACCTGCTTCCGCCGGCTGGTATAATTCGGTTGCTTTCAAAAAATTCGCAGAACAAAGTGATTTATCAGCAGAAAATATAAATGGTGATGCTTTTTCGTCAGACGTGAAAGAACAAGTAATTGATTTGATAAGACAAAAATACGGGAAAATAGATTGTGTAGTATACAGTCTAGCTTCTCCAAAGAGAACGGACCCTTTTACCGGTGAAGTTTTCAAATCGGTTCTTAAACCCATAGGAGAACCTTTTACAGGGAAAACGGTCAATGTTGACAAAGACGAGGTCTATGAGATAACGATCGAGCCAGCTACCGCAGAAGAAGTTCAGGCAACGGAAAAAGTAATGGGGGGAGAAGATTGGGAGCTATGGATGCAGGCTCTTCACGGTGAAAAATTGTTGGCAAATGGTGTTAAAACCATCGCTTATTCTTACATCGGTCCTGAAATTACCTGGCCAATCTATGCAAACGGCACCATAGGAGCCGCCAAAGATGACCTCATGCGGGCACGAGAAGCGATAAAATTTTTGCTGGGGGACATTGGAGGACAAGCGATCATTTCTGTTAACAAAGCTGTTGTGACCCAAGCCAGCGCCGCCATCCCAGTAGTCCCCCTATATATTTCGATCCTTTTTAAAGTTATGAAAGAAAAAAGGATTCACGAAGGGTGCATAGAACAAATGGTGAAATTATTTAGCGATAGGCTATACGGACCTTCCGCTGGTAAGTCTTTGGATGAACAAGGACGTATTCGCCTAGATGAGTTCGAATTACATCAAGATATTCAGGATGCCGTCGCGAAGGTTTGGCCAAAAATCTCCACGGAAAATTTAAAAGAGCTTTCGGATATAGACGGGTATAAGCAAGAATTTCTAAAACTTTTTGGTTTTGGCTTATCTTCCGTAGATTACAGCAAGGATGTTGAGGTTTAGTTAAATTTTTATTTAAAAAGTCTTGACGATATAATGTTCAAATATTATACTCATTCGCTGTAAACTTTAAAGAAGGATTAATATGGCAGGTGGCTACGAAATTCCGAAAACAGACCCGGGCACAATGACAGTAACTCTCGGAAGAATTTATAAACTTTTAGCAAGTTGTGTTTCAAAATGTGAAGCCAACTTAAACTCTGCTATTAGAAAGCTAGAGAGTGAGGATGACATCGGGCAAGAACAGTTGCTGGCACTGCAATCCAAGATCCAATCGTGGGGAAATTTGACCTCCACCTGTACTGGCCTATTGCGTGCCGTGGGAGATGCTTTAAAGTCAACATCGCAAAATGTTCGATAAATTATTTCATAGATGGATCATGTATCCAGTAGCACGCTGAAAAGCGATCTGCCCGTTTCTACGGAGGTAGTTCAATGTTTAATGGAAGTTGGTTATGTTGCCGTTGGACGTGGATTACGGTCACAGGCTGAAAGTGTTTTCAATGGTGTAATTGCAGCGCGTCCAAACAGCGAACTTCCGCTAATAGGCCTTGCCGTTTGTAAACTTAATTTTGGGTATGTCATTGATGCAACCAAGATTCTTGTCGAGCGAGCATTAACACTTAATCCAGATAGCGGATTAGCTAAGTGCTTTTTAGCAATTGCTATCAAAGCGCTAGGGAAAGGACAGGAGGCCAATGATTTGATGCGCCAAGTATACGATATAACCACGGATCCAGCGGCCAAGGCCATGGCCGAATCATTTCTTTCCGGAAAAGATGTTTCATCCTAGCGTGTGGTATTATGCATTGGTATTTGCAGTAAAACCGCATGAGGAAATGCTTCAAAGGAAGGAAAGAAATTTCATCCTTTGAGTATTATACTCATTTCACTTAACAAAGGCGCACTGAAGAGCGGAAAAGAAGGAAGGAGAAGTTGGCAAAATATAGCAAAGCATCTTTTTTAGATGAGCCCAGAATTTCTCAATGGGGTTTA